>NZ_JBQHWF010000005.1:0-201980 GCF_052064095.1 Blautia sp. HCP3S3_C4 | reverse complement strand
ATCTGCAATGGAAAGCCGCAGAAAACCGGGATTTTTTATGATTTTATTTCGTTCTTTTTTCTTTAGGTGGAAAAATTACTGGAAGTTCACAATTATAGTACAGTAAAATCCGGTACCAAAATCTTTCGTATTTCTTCCGGCACGAATCTCCGGCTCTTTTACCGGCTTGTAACCTCCATGATATACTGTCATTTTTGCCATAAAACATCTCCTGTTGTCTTTTCCTTATGTCAACACTTTCCATCAGGCATATTCCTGTTCCATTATCTAGTATTACCTTTTATTGCTTCATTGATAAAGGCAGAGAAAAATCTCTGCCCCGTAATACTTTCTGCATTTATATGAGACCCTCAAGCGAATTCTTTTCGTGAAAGCTCCCGTACTTCCTCAAAAGAGAATCCTGTGTATTCTGCAATCTTCTCCAGTGACAGAAACCCATCCTTTAGCATCCTTTTCGCAGACGCCACACTGGTTTCTTTTATTGTTTCATTCCTCATGTCTTCCATGGCTTTGCACATAACCAAATTATTCACCTGTTTCTTCAACTACACGCTTAATATGATAAACAGGCATCCCCTTTCCCATCACATCATTAGTTATATCTGGACCGTTTCGCATCTGCTCCTTTATAAGAACGCTGGACTTCAATATTATACTCTTTTCCCGAACTGTAATTCTTTTATTCTTATCTTATCACACCCCAATATCTGTTTCAAGAATATCCCACTGTTCTTATTATAATACTATTCTTTTTCCCATTGACTCTGCTATCTTTTTAATCTTATCAACAGAGTAATCCGTATATTTCACTATCTTTTCTATCGGCTCGTTATCTTCCAGCATCAGTTTTACCAGAGACATATTCTCTGGATATGTGACACATCTCTGTATGTCTTCCTCTGGTTATCTTTATCTGTACTGCAGCAATTTCTATCAGTCCGTACCAGATTTGGAAGCAGCAATTTCTTCCTTATACACATCTATCCCCTTTCTCGCAAGGAACTCATCAATGTCTTCCAAAACTGCTTCATCTCCCTCACAGTGAAAAATTCCATAGCCCGCTTCAATGTAACCGAATACATTCATTTTTTTAAATACTTCAACAACTTTATCAATAGGTAACTGCCATTCTTCTGACGCGAGCCTGATTAATCTCGTCTGCATAAAGATAATCTCTGACTTTTCGTTCACGATAAAATTCCCCTCGCTTTCAATCAAATATACACTCACTGTAAAGCACAACTATAAAACTTTGAAAATGATAACAAAAAATCGACCTCGTATTTTGCCCTTACAGGCGTTTTATGAATCTCTTCCCAAGTCAATAGGGTAAACATAAAAAGCCTCTTAAAAAGGCAATTAACGTGTTTTTGCGAACACGCCCCCAAAATCGATTTTTTAAACACCTATATTTTTTATAATTCTTTGAAACTCCATACTGGACAACACTTCCAAAAAATTATCTTCCGTCCATAAATATCCTGTCCTCATCCGTAAGAATCGTATCTGCGTTATCAATAACAATGAACTTGTCACGGCAAGCTTCCAGACTTTTATGAAATCACAAGCGTAATACGGTTGGTAAATTCGAGAGAATATTCAAATGGCTATGCCTGAAACTCAATTTTATGATATATCATCTTCCACTCTCCTTTTATATTCTCTGCTCCACCATTTTTCATATCCATTTTTTCCGGTAACTATTTCCTTGCCATTAAAATACAAATCATTCTTCAAAATCCATTCATCTGAATCTTGCTTCTCCGTATACAGATATATCAAATCGCCCACATCCCTTCCATTGACAATCATAATAAAAGTTATCTATTGAATACAGTATAGCATTCACGTAAAGTAAAAACAAATAAAAAAATAAGTCCTTTCTCTCCCATTACCATGGATTTCCGACACCACTTTGACACCATTTTGACACCACACACTGAATTCCTCGTGAGTGCCTCTCTCTTTTATCTGACCATGCTCTAACACAATAATTTCATTACAGTCCCTGATCGTAGAAAGACGATGTGCAACTACTATCGTAGTAATTCCACGGTTTTTGATTGCCTTGGTGACTTCATATTCTGTTTTAGCATCCAGGGCTGACGTTGCCTCATCCAAAATTACGATTGTAGGGTCTCCTGCCAAGACTCTTGCAATTTCAAAACGCTGACGCTGACCACCACTAAAATTACGGCCTCCTGCATCAATCTTGTGTTCATACCCTCCCGGACGCGCCATAATATCCTGATAAATCTGGGCATCCCGAGACGCAAGGATCACTTCATAATCCGTAATGCTCTTATCCCACATTTTGATATTTTCCGAAATACTATCCTCAAATAAGGTGATCTCCTGATCAACAACAGACAGCGAACCTGAAAACGACTCTCTTGGTATCTCAGTTATCTTTTTCCCATCGTAAAGGATTTCTCCCTCCCACGGTTCATAGAGCCCCGAAATCAGCTTTGCAATCGTAGATTTTCCGCAGCCGGATGGTCCTACAAAAGCAACTTTATCTCCGGGATGAATGATCAGATTAAAGTCTTTCAGAAGTGGCTCCTCCAATTTCGAGTATCCAAAAGTCACATGCCGAAGTTCTATTGTTCCTTTCAGCTTCTCAAATTCAGTAATATCATCCTCTGAAAACGTCTTTACATAACTGTTGTCAGAAGCATATTTCATAACATCCTGTACACGTTCCATAGAAGTACGTGTTTCCTGAATGCTTTGTCCAATATCAAGCAGGCTTTCCACAGGCATCATGAATTGCTGAAGCAGACTCTGAAATGCCACAAGCATACCAACACTGAATTTTCCTTTCATAATCAGCCACACACCAATGGTAAGAATTGCCGCATTCGACAATTCCTGAAGCAAAACCGGAATACTCAGAAAGAAGCTGTCATTTCTTAACTGCTTTACTGTCTGGATATTTGCTGAAACCTGAAATCCAGCCCATCTTTCAAAGAACCCATTCTCTGCACCTGAGCTTTTAATACTCTCTATCATATCAATTCCTGACATAGTTGCAGAATCCACTTTACTTTCATCCCTCATACGAACTCTGGTAGTTTCCACCCGCATATGTGATGCGATCTGAGACGCAAGCAGATTTAACACAATCGCAATACAACCTACAAAAGTCAAAACCACACTGTAACGTATCATGATTATAAAATAAAAAAACAACAGTATAATCTGGATAAACACCGGAGCTATTTTTGCGATCAAAGTCTCTGCAATCTGATCATTCAGTTTTTGTCTGCCTGCAAGGTCTCCCACCATTCGTTGTGCATAAAAATCCATGGGCAGATGAAGCATATGCCACATAAATGAGGCATTTGATACAATAGCAAGCTTTCCTTTAATCCTATAAAGATATATCTCATTAAGAAAACCAACAATCATTCGGAATATAGCAGTGAAAAACATTGCCACCAGAAGCATTACCAGCCAATGCATATTATGTCCGGGCAAAATCTGATCCGTAAATATTCTGGCAAACACGGGAGTAACCAAGCCTGCAAAAGCAACAAGGGACGCCGTAATCATTACAAAAATCACAGAATCCATTGTATTGGCCAGTCTATCCTTCAAAAACTTAAATACACTTTCCGGCTTTCCGCCCGTCTCAAAGTTTTCTCCTGGTGTGAACTCAATACATACTCCTGTAAAAGAATGATCAAATTCTTCCATTGTTACCTTGACCGTTCCACGTGCAGGATCATTAATTACAGCTGCATTTTTGGTAAAACCGCATAACACAACAAAATGATTAAAGTTCCAATGGATAATTGCAGGATAAGTAACATTCTCTTTTACTTCGTCTACTCCATATCGATGCGCTTTTACCTCCAGCCCATAACTTCTTCCGGCTTTTGCAATACTGGAAGCTTTGCTTCCATCTGCATAATAACCGGAACTGTGATTCTTTTTTTCTCTTTTTCATAGCACGCTCCTAATCCAAAATAAATTGAATTGGTTTCATTTCGGCTGTTGTAATAATAACTGTTGCCAGCATATTTGAGGGAATGTCTTCTTCCACTATAACCCGAACTTCATAAGAATAGTTTCCATCAAGCACATTATCCGCAAGCCAGTCTTCTGATATTTCAGCACGAATTTCTTCCTGTGAATAAGGATTCTGACTCACAGCTTCCACTTTGCCACTGATACTTCTTCCATCAGGCAGTGTAATATTTGCCTTACATCCTATCAGGTTTGTATTACAGATATTACCGCTACCAGAAGTGCCGCCATAATTAACCAAACCTTCGGATGAGACACCTTAATATATGCATCTAATTGTTCCGGAGATTCAACACGATCAAGGCTTTCCCTTCGAAATATACTCTGTTTATCCACTTTTTCATCCTCCAGTATGCAATTTGTTTATCATACCATCTGACTGATGTTGTATTTTTATCATTTGTTTATTATTATATCATATAGGTTGAGTTTCAATAATCCACATTGCCCCATTCACTCACTTTCAATACCCACATTATGTACGAAAAATAATGCTCCGGTAAAAAACTCTGATTAATGCTGTAATTCAAAAGGGTCAGCACAGCTGACCCTCCGGCTCAAATACCTCCAAAAAGGTATCGCATTTTCAATTACAGAATAAGTATTTTCCTATACTTTATTGTCGTGAACTGTTTGATTTCTTTAACAAATGATACTTTCTTTTTTCCTCATACATTTTCTCATCCATATGCATTAGAAAAGCTTCTGTATCATCTCCTGCTCCAAATTCTGCGTATCCCATGGATACACTTAGAGTAAATGGTTCTATCTTGGATTCATTAAACTGGGATAGATTGTGATTGATCTCATCCATTGTTGCTAAGACACGCTCTGTATCAACCCCCGACAGCAACACAATAAACTCATCTCCCGCATATCGAATTGCTATACCACCATCTGGTATAGATCTTAAAAGTATGTTTCCCAGCGTACAGATAGCCTTATCTCCCATACTATGACCAAAATTGTCATTGATATACTTAAAGTCGTTGACATCCATCATGATTCCATATAATGATTTCCCGATTGTAATTTTCCTTTCAGTAAGTACTGCATTAAGATATCTTCGATTATATAATCCGGAAAGCTCATCCATATATAAATTCTCTGCATATGACTGCATCTGCACAAATATCAATGCAACCGCAACCAATACCCATGACGATGTGATTCCATAAAAGAGAAACTGGATAAGCACTCCTGCAAAACAAGGACCAACGAAATATATCACAGGGAAAAAATTCAGATTCATCCCTTGTTTCTTGGATTGATGCACTAGGTATATACTGTATGCAAAGTATATTATAAGCGAAATATATCCTACTATTGCGCCTGCTGCTCTCTGATATATATTTCCCTCAGATATTTTAAACATAATCCCTGTTCCAAGCAGATTACATAAAACCATAATTACTTCTACAACCCACGGAAACATCACAAATCTTGCTTTTTTGAATATCCTCTTATAATTTCGATAAATGCGCAATTCAACATACAGACACCAAAGAAGCCCTATACTAACTGTACCTATAAAGCATATACTATTAGAGACATAATTTATTTGTCTGCTGCCAATAAATTGTTTTCCATCTACTAGAAAAGCAATTGTCTCAGACAATGCACCCAGTAAATTTACGATTGCCATTCCATCATATATTTTATCACCTACGTGAAGACTCTCTCTGTTCTTTCGTCTGCAAAGCAAAAGGAACCACATCATTAACACGGTTAATCCGTTTGCCATTAGTATTTCTTCTAAAACGATTATTGTTATCCCCTCCCATCGCGGACTGTATTGAATCATTTTGCCGAAACCAGAGTTTTATCAGCTATGATTATAATAGCACCATGTACCAACAAAAACAACACATTAGCACTTCTAAGATGTCCGAACGGATCATCGGGTAAAGTAAAGAAAATCTGCGCAGGGGCGCTGGGTATTTCCAATCAGCCTGTTCATTACTTTTCCATTAAAGTACAGGGTCGCAGAACCGCCGCCATCCAGGTTGTAAGCATAAGTACAGCCATAGGATTTGAAAATATTGACCATATCCCAGTGATTCAGTCCTGAGTAATTTCCAGTGTCTGTTACAAGGAGTACATAGTCATTGGGCTTTACCATCCCTACTGCTGTACGGGGATAATATTTCTCTGTTTCTGTCCAGGGCAGCTGTGCTGCGCCATCCTTAATCAGGATCGGTCCGAAGTTATAGGTATCTTTTACACCTGCTGCCAGCAGATCTTTTCCCATAAGGCCCTGGGCAGGGGTATAGATCGTTCCGTTATTTTTGACTGCCATAACAGAATAACTGGTCATGTAATCACCGTAGAGAATCCCGTTTTTGATGCACATGCCAAGAGGAGAAGGTTTTCCTGTACCATAGTCAAAAGCACTGCCGTTTACCCCGATGATTCCGCCATTGGAGGATACTGCTGAGGAAGTAGTCTGGCGTTCCCCACCGTAGGTTCCGTTGGAAAGTGCAGATCTCAGTTGTTTGGGACTGGCAGTTTTTATATGCGCAGCCCAGTAAGAAATACCGTGGACAGATTTACGCTCCAGCTTAATATTCAGGGTGCTGCTTTTATATGTATAGGTGTTTCCGCTCTGACTGACTGTTGGCTTTGCATCTGAAGATTTTACACGTTGCCCCTTCGCATTGACATAATATTTTCCTACCCAGGTATTCTTTGCCATCACTCCTGTTTTCTTGCTGAAATAGTAATAATATTTGCCTATCTTCTGCCATCCCTTTGCCATGGTGGAATTGCTGAGGAAATAGTATTTTTTTCCATTTTGAGTAAGCCACTGGCCGGCGATTGCTACACCGGATTTATTGAAATAGTAAGTATATTTATCACCCGTCGCCCAGCGATTGCGGAACATAGCTCCGTTTTTACGGTTATAATAATATTTGTTACCGGAACGCTTCATCCATCCGGTGAACCGTTTGCCATTAGAATTGCTATAGTAATAATATCCCTTGTATTTAAAAGAACCGCAGATGAGACGGCCTTTGGAATTGTAAAAATAGTAGTCTCCGCCTATTTTCTGCCATCCGGTTTTCTTAGATGTAATGCTGACAGAGGTTTCATTCTGTTTGACGTAGGCTGCTGCCTGTACGGAGGCTGTACTCATAAAAGTTCCCGCCGCCAGAAATAATGTGAGCATAAGAAATACTGCCAGCTTCCTGAAAAATAATTTTTCCTTCATATTTGTCATCTGCCTTTCCCTGATGTATGATACTTTAACGATAGGTTCCCTGTGATTTATTTACCTGACAATCCGAAAGGCCCAGTGTAGCCAGATAAAACTCCATATCCCGCTGTGACATCAGGCATTTCGGCCCTATAACAACCTCTCTGATCAGCTTTTCAAAGCAATCTGAAAAGTCAAAATCCACATAGGATATGAGCTGATTTTCCCTGACATAATAAGAATAATTGTGCAGGCGGGCTCCCTGGGAAAGCTTAACCTCTCTTCCCATGAGAAATTGCTTAGGAGAAAACTCACATAAGCGGATTTCACTTTCTTCTCTGAAAAAAGGATTCTTCATATAAACTGATTCCTGAAATAATTCCATAAATTTTCTCTCAAAACAGCTCATAACATTATCAAGCAATTCTATTTTACAGTCCTGGGAGTTCTTAGCATTTTCCGAATATTCCCTTTCTTTCTGCAGCATTTCCTCAATTTCAGCGATCAGTTCCTTCACGATCTGATGCACAACCTCCCGCTGCTCTGCCTCAGAATAACTGATCTTATGTAATGACACAATGGATGGCTTCGAAATCTCCGGTGAGACTGTGGTAATCTCCTTCAGCACATCCAGATCAAATCCAATGGCAGCTCCCCGTCCGTCATCTGCGTACCCGCGCCACTGGCTGAGCAGATCATTCTGATAGGAAAAACAGGTTACATAATATCTGAAATCCGCATAATTTTCATCGAAAAATTCATCTGCAAACAACTTCACATAACCCCTGAATCTCTCCGGTGAAATACAGGCTTTGAACAAATCCGAAGTATTTTTATATGCTTTTTTAAATTCCGCTTCATAATATCGACAGATCCAGCTGATCTCCATGGAATCATTGGATTTCAAAATATTTGTCAGACGAAGAGAGCGATGTTTCAAAATAGAATTAAATGAATCCAAGCTACAATAGTGATATACGATCATATCTTTTCTCCTTCTGTGAATGTCTGTTTCTTTATAAAATAGCAATAAGCCAAAACATATGCCGAAAAATTTATAATAATAGAATATATTTATTATAACAGATATATTTTACAAATCTGTAAATTCAAGGAAACGTTATAAATCACAAAAGCCGCTGTATATCCCACAGCGGCTTCGTCCAGTTTGCCGTCCATCTCAGGATGTGCGGCAACTTCTTAATTGTGTTGAGGTTAATAGTTATATGCTCCCTCATAGGCATTGCACCTGTCTAATTTCCGTGACTGGTTCTGACAGGAGCTGCATCTGTCGCAGAACTCCTGCTCATAACAGGTGGAACAGGCACATGTCCTGCAGGCTTTGCGGTCATAGCCTGAGGTATTGCCGTGAGGAAGTGTGCTTTCTGCTGCATTACCCATATACATCGCCCTCCTTGTGTGCCGGTTACTGTTCGTTCAATCAAAAGTCCCGTGAACGAACAGAATTCCTTGTATCTTATATTATACGCTCACAGGAAGGGAATACAAGTAATTAATAGTCTGTTTTCTGGTAAAATCTTCCGTTTATGTAATCGGTTTTGATAATATTTACAAAAGCCTTCGGATCAATCTCATGTACCTTTTTTACCAGATATTTCGCTTCTTCTGTAGAGACTACAGAATAGATCATACTGGTCTTCTCGTCTGTGTAACATCCGGTACCTTCAAAACGTGTTGCCGTATGGTTGGTAAGTTTGAAAATCTCCTCATAAATCTGATACGGCTCCTTCGTGATAATAAACAGCGTATGCTTCTTATATCTCTGATGCAGCATCTGAATCACCTGAGTAGAGGTAAACTGAAAGATAATAGAGTAAAGTGCCCTGTCCCATCCAAAAAGTAAACCTGCCACAGTCAGAATCACTGCATTTCCACACAGAATATAATTCCAGATATCCCTGCCGCTCTTCTCAGAAAAATAAATTGCAATAAAGTCAGTTCCACCTGTACTTGTATTACCGATCAGGCAGAGACTGATACAAAATCCATTAATCAGACCGCCAAAGATACTGATCAGCAATGTATCATAAGTGATCGGCTGACTGGGAATAATATCCGTAAGCAGACCGGAAAGCACGATCACACAGACAGAACTGATGGTAAATTTCCTTCCGATAAATTTCAGACCGATAAATACAGGAATAGAGTTCAGCAGTACATTAATCAGCGTATACGGAACTGCAATCCCCATAAATGTCTGAAAAATATTCTGGAGCAGCAGAGTAAGTCCTGTAAATCCTCCCGGAAAAAGACCGCCTGCACGAACAAATGTCTTAATATTCAACGCCATAATCGTTGCAGCCAGAACCGCACAGCCGTAACGCTTGGCTTCATGTTTTAAATTAAGTTCCTTCATAATTAAGCTTCCCATCTTCCAGAAGCACCGCAAGGCAGAACCAGTCCATTAGAGCTTACCGGAAGCCCGATTTCCTGAGAATCCACATGTCCGCCGAACTTCTTCAATTCAGTAGACAACATATAAGTAAGAACTGCCGGTGCCAGACCTGTTGTATAGGAATTGATCAGGAAAAACAGGGGCTCATCACTGAGAATCTTTGTACACAGCTTGATCAGATCATGAATACAATCCTCGATCTTCCAGATTTCCCCCTTCGGTCCACGTCCATAAGAAGGGGGATCCATAATGATCGCATCATATTGATTCCCTCTGCGGATCTCACGCTCCACAAACTTCACACAGTCATCTACCAGCCAGCGTATCGGTGCATTTCCAAGGCCGGATGCTACTGCATTCTCCTTCGCCCAGGTAACCATACCCTTAGAAGCATCCACATGAGTAACAGAAGCTCCCGCTGCTGCTGCTGCCAGAGTGGCACCACCTGTATAGGCAAAAAGATTCAGAACCTTCACCGGACGTCCCGCATGACGGATCTTATTGCCAAACCAGTCCCAGTTCGTAGCCTGCTCCGGAAAAAGCCCGGTATGCTTAAAACTAAAGGGTTTTAAATGAAAGGTCAGATCCTTATAATGAATCTCCCACTGCTCCGGCAGATCAAAAAACTCCCATTCACCGCCGCCCTTCTTACTTCTGTGATAATGCCCGTTCATATGCTTCCAGCCCTTATTCATCTTGGGCGTATCCCAGATAACCTGCGGATCCGGACGCACCAGAAGATAATCCCCCCAACGCTCCAGCTTCTCCCCACAGGAAGTATCAATCACCTCATAATCTTTCCATCCATCTGCAATCCACATTGTATAATAATCCTCCTAAAATAAACGCATAATAAGTTACGATTGTACTACATACCCAACCATTAGTAAAGCCATATTTCTCACATAACTTCCATTGTGTAAAGTATAAAATAAAACTCTCCCCGTGGCAAGTAAACCATCATAATTCACAGTTATAAACAAATAAAGTATTTTTACAAAAAACAAGCCAAGACTCCCAAAAGTCCCAGCTTGTTTCATAATACAATCACTTATTTCGCTTTCTTCTTCATAGAAGCAATCACTGACTGAATCACAATAAAGAAACACAGCAACAGTGAAAGAATAATTCTTACCCACCAGCTTGATAATGTACCCTGTGTAGTGATCAGACTGGAAATGGTACCTTTGATCAATACACCAAACAAAGTACCGATCGGTGTACCAACACCACCAGAAAGAAGCGTACCACCGATAACCGCTGAAGAGATAGCATCCATCTCAAGGCCCTTCGCCTGCTCAACGAAACCTGCGCAACTGTTTAAGCAGAACAGAAATCCTCCAAGACCTGCAAGGAACCCATCCAGCACATAGGCCTGGAACATTGTTCTCTTAACATTCAGTCCCATCATTAATGCACTCTGGCGGTTGCCACCGATGGCATACAGCTTACGTCCGAATTTACGGTATTTCAGAAGGACTGCAATGATAATAACAACGATCACTGCGATCACTACTGTAGGAGGAATATAAGCCGGAATGAATTTTCCTTTCTTATTGGTAGAACCAAAAGGCATATAGAAACGGAAGTTTGCCCATTTCAGGAATAACTCATTCTTAATGGAAATCATATCTGTGCTGATAATAGCTGTCATACCACGTCCAAAGAACATACCTGCCAGGGTTACGATAAATGGCTGGATATCCAGATATGCTACCAGAAATCCCTGCACAATGCCAAAAGCAACACCAATAAGCAGTGCAACTAAAACTGCCACATATGTATTTACACCCTTGTTTTCCATCAGATCTGCAAGAACCATACAAACAAGAGCTGTTACAGAACCTACGGAAATATCAATACCGCCGGTGATCATTACAATGGTAAGTCCGCATGCAATGACCAGAAGTCCTGCATTAGATACAAACAGATTCAGAAACATCTGCGGTTTTGCAAAACCTTTGTCAGCAAAGATGATCATACCTGCAATATACATTACTGCAAATAAAGCGATTGTTATCAGAAGCAGGAAGCCGTTTCCTGTCATTTTCTTTTTCTGCATTCCATTTGCTTTCATTACTTCTGACCTCCTTCTGCTGCCACACTCTTTTTAGCTTTTAAGCCGGCAATATATTTTTTAAATACATCACTCTGCAGAGTAACGATAATGACTACCACGATTGCCTTATAAACAGGAAGCTGGTCAGCCTTTACGTTCATTGCATAGAGTGTTGTGGTCAGAGCCTGAATGGTATAAGCACCAATTACGGAACCGATCAGACTGAATTTACCACCGCCAAGGAAGTTTCCGCCAAGTGCTACTGCAAGGATAGCATCCATTTCCAGGTTAAGACCAATGTTGTTTGCATCTGCGGAATAGATACGGCTGGATGCCACGATTCCGGCAATACCAGCCAGCACGCCGCAAATGACATAAGTAAGGAATTTGATCATTGTGGAATTTAATCCAACAAGGCGGGCTGCCTTTCCATTAATACCAACACTTTCGATGTAAAGACCAAGTGCTGTTTTCTTCAGGATCAGGTAAACAATTAAAACTGTGATGATCGCAAAGAAAATAGGAGTTGGGATTGGACACTTTCCAATGTAACCACCTGCCATCTTGAAAGAATCCACACGAATATAAGTAATCTGTCCATTTGTTACAAGCTGTGCAATACCACGTCCGGCTGTATAAAGGATCAGAGTTGCAACCATCGGCTGAATATTCAGCTTAGCTACCAGAAATCCATTGAATGCACCACATAATGCAGATGCAAGAAGTGCTGCAATCACTGCAATAATAATAGAATTCTGATACTCATTTACAGAAACCTGTCCGCCGGAAAGAATCTGGCAGCAAACTGCAGCTGCTACAGCCATGACCGCACCAACACTGATATCCTGTCCACCGGATGCCGCTGTTACCAGTGTCATACCGATTGCAAGGATAACCAGCTCTGAAGCACGATTGATAACGTCAATGATATAACCGTAAAGTACGCCGTTTCGGATAGATACATTAAAGAAGTCCGGTGTCTTGATCACATTGAGCAAAAGTACGGCGATGAGACACACGATAGGAAGAAACAGACGCGCACTTGTTATTTTCTTTAATTTACTCTTATTCATTATTTATCGTCACCTCCGGCAATAGCTTTCATAACTCCGCTCTGGGAAAGTTCATTCTCTTCCAGCTCGCCTACCTTCTGACCGTCACGAAGAACTGCCATACGGGAACAGGTACGGAGCATTTCCTCAACCTCTGAGGAGATAAATGTAACTGCCATTCCCTGATCTGCAAGATCAAGAACCAGTTTCTGGATTTCAGTCTTTGTACCGATATCAATACCTCTGGTCGGCTCATCCAGAATCAGATAATCCGGATTTGTCAGAAGCCATCTTCCAAGGATAACCTTCTGCTGGTTGCCGCCTGACAGACTCTTGATCGGTGTTTCACGGCTTGCAGTCTTGATCTGCAGTAATTTAATATACTTATCGGCTGCTTCATCCATTTCTTTTCTGCTTAATGGATGGAACATACCCCGTTTAGCCTGGAGCGCTATAATAATATTTTCTCTTACAGAAAGATCTGCAATGATACCTTCTGCTTTTCTGTCTTCCGGAAGATATGCCATACCAAGTTTCATGGCATCCAGAGGACTGTTGATCTTTGCTTCTTTTCCCTTTACCTTAAGGGTTCCTGTCTCAGCCTTATCTGCACCATAGATTGCACGAACCAGTTCAGAACGTCCGGAACCAAGAAGTCCTGTAAGACCAATAACTTCTCCCTTGTTAATAGTAATGTCGAAGGGTTTAATGGTTCCTTTATGGGAAATTCCTTTTGCTTCAATAACAGGTTCAGGTTTTCCCTGTTTCTTATCTTTGTGCTCGCTTTTAATATCAGCAAGATCATCAAAATCTTTACCCATCATCTTGGCAACCAGCATAACTCTCGGAAGATCCTTTGTCTCATATTCTCCTACCAGTTCGCCGTTACGAAGAACTGTAATTCTGTCGCAGACTGCATATACCTGTTCAAGGAAATGGGTGACAAAGATAATACCTACTCCTTCGTCACGAAGTCTTCTCATAAGTACAAACAGCTTCTCAACTTCATCGTCATCCAGTGATGAGGTTGGCTCATCCAGGATCAGCACACGGCATTTCATATCAACTGCACGTGCAATTGCGATCATCTGCTGGATAGCGATGGAACATTCTTCCAGCATCTGTGTTGGCGGCACATGAATGTCCAGGCTCTCAAGAAGCTTTCCTGAGCGCTCATTCATCTGCTTCCAATCAATCATTCCCATCTTTCTCGGCTCTCTACCGATAAATAAATTCTCGGCTACAGTCAGGTTCGGGCAAAGGTTTACTTCCTGGTACACTGTACTGATACCGTTTGCCTGTGCCTCCTGCGGAGAATGATTTAAAATTGCATTGCTGTTTCCGGCCATATGAATAGAACCGCTTTCAAATTCGTGAACACCGGTCAGCACCTTGATCAGTGTTGATTTACCTGCACCGTTCTCACCCATCAGTGCGTGGATCTCACCTTTACGAAGGGTAAAGTCCACATGGGAAAGGGCACGAACGCCAGTGAAATTTTTGGAAATATCGCGCATCTCCAATACTACATTTTGTTCCATAATCTTTCCACCTGCTTTCTATACTGGTTTTTACCCCTCATCGCTGAATTTTTTTCAGCAAAGCGGGTTAATTCATGGCATAAAGGTAGCGTGGTCCGCAACCCGGGTTTCTCCGAATTATGAACCACGCTCCGGATTTACACTAATAATTAGTATGCACGTCCATCAATGATGTCCTGTGTAATAGTTGTTACTTCATAGTCAGCGTCATCAACTTTGATAGATGTAACTGTATCATCAGCTGCAAACATTTCTTCATCTACATAAGCCTGTTTGTCAACCTCTTCGCCAGCTTCAAGTTTCTCAATGATTTCCTGTACACGTGGTCCGTGTAATGGGTTACACTCTGTATCCAGTGTGATCTTTCCGCTTAATGTATCTGTAAGACCAGCGTTTGTTGTATCGAAGGACATTACAAGGATCTGGCCTTCTTCTCCACCAACTTCATAACCAGCTGCTTCGATGGCATCAATTGCACCAAATGCTTCGTTATCATTCTCACAGTAAACAACATCAATGTCATCACCGCTCTGTTTCAGGATAGATTCCATAACTTCCTGACCTTTGGCCTGTGTAAATTCACCTGACTGCTGTGCAAGTGTTGTCCAGTTGTCATGAGCCTCTACTGCATCGTCAAATCCCTGTGTACGTCCGATCTGAGCAGATGCACCGATGGTTCCCTGGATATCAACAAGATTTATTTCTTCATCTCCACGTCCCTTTGCTTCCAGATATGCATCCAGCCATGCCATAGCTTTCTGACCTTCAAGTTTGAAGTTTGAGCCAACCCATGCTGTGTAAAGGCTGTCATCAGATACATCAACCATACGGTCTACGATGATTACTGGGATTCCTGCATCTTTTGCTTCCTGGAGAACTGTATCCCAACCTGTCTCTGTTACAGGAGCAAGTACAATATAGTCAACTTCCTGCTGGATGAAGTTACGGATTGCTGTTAACTGGTTTTCCTGTTTCTGCTGTGCATCGTCGAAGATTAAGTTGTATCCGTTCTCTTCGCTGAATGTGGATTTCATGGATTCTGTATTTGCTGTACGCCAGTCAGATTCTGCACCTACCTGTGAAAAACCAACTGTGATTGTGTCGTCCGCTGCTGCTACCCCCACTGTAGGAACTACACACATACCGCATACCATAGTTGCTGTTAATAAAGCTGACACGATTTTTTTCTTCATTTTGTAAATCCTCCCGATTCATTTAAGATGTTTTTATTATAGTAAAATCCATAAAATATTCCATAGATTATCTTCTTCAAAAAGTTTGTTCTTCTATCATATTTTGTTCACAGTTTATACAAAGTTTGTTTTTTTATGATAGAGGTTAATTATTTTACTATGCATAGTGCATAAAATATAAATGGGATTTATTTTTCTTTTATCTGTTTTGCCAGATACACTTCTATCACAGTTCCCTCTCCTTCTATAGATGAGATTCGAAGTCCATATCCGGCCCCATAATATAGTGCAATTCGTTCAGATACTGCTGCCAGTCCAAATCCGGCCCGTTCTCCTGTACAGATAGCATCCTGAACCTCTTTCAATCGCTCCGGTGTCATTCCCTGCCCGTTATCAGTAACTCTGAGCATCATATCTTCACCCAGATCAAATCCCTCAATGAGGATTTTACCCTTACCTCTCTTATTTTTGATTCCGTGATAAAGTGCATTTTCTGCCAGCGGCTGAAGGGTCAGTTTAGGTACCATGACTCCTTCCAGTTCTTTGGGAATTCTGATTTCAAATTCCATAATATCCCTGTATCTGGACTGCTGGATCTCCAGGTAACTCAACGTATGGCGTTCCTCCTCAGCCAGCGAAATAATATCTTTTCCCTTTGACAAGGAAGTACGGAAAAAAACCGAAAGGCTGGTGATCATATCCACCGCATCCTGCTCCATGCCTCCTTCTACCAGCCAGACAATGGTATCCAGCGTATTGTAGAGAAAATGGGGATTGACCTGCGCCTGAAGCAGCTGCAGCTCTGTAAGATGCTGGGCATCCTGTTCTTTTCGCACATTTTCCAGCAGGCCTTCGATCCTTCCTGCCATCTTTCGCGTTCCTTCATCCAACTCCTGGATCTCAATGCAGTCCGCAATTACCGGAGCAATATTCTTGTACTCCCCTTTTCCAACCTTTTTAATGTTATGAAGGATCTCAGAAATTGGCTTCGTAATACTATAGGTCAACCGGAAAGAGCGATTAAAAAGCAATAACATGGTAACCAGAAGTACCCCACACATTGCCATCAAGGTCAGACGTACATTTCCTGCCAGCTGAGACTCCACCTGCACCAGCTGAGTGGCCTCCTGATAAATATAGTTCTGCATTTCCTTTTCAAACAACGTAGTCAGGATCACCGTATTATTTTCCATAAATTCCTGACGTTTCTGGTAATCCCGGATCTCCAGCAGCTGATTCATTCGGGTTTTCAGATTTTCCAGATAATTGGTGAGATATTTCAGGGAATGAAGACTTTCCTCCTTTGTAGTTGTGGTTTTCAGTCGTTCCACCGTTTCAATCGCTTTATTCACCTGCTTCACCGGAAGATCATCTTTCCCTTTACGTCCGATCGTCACATAGTAGATGTCCATATCTACTTCCGCCTTAAAACTCATATCATTACTTGAGTTTTTATAGTTGGCATTGTACTCACTGCTTACAGCCAGATTATTGGATAATTTATTATATTCATTGGTATACTGCCAGAAAAAAGCAAGCAGCACTATGATCAGAACTGCCATAGGGATCATAGTGCTGAAAAGCATCCATCTCATTTTAAACTCCAGTTTTCCAGGTTCTGCTTTCTTTTTCTCCGGCCCTTTTTTATGCTTAGACATAGGTCAGGCCTCTCCTCTCATTTTACGGTATTCGCTGGGAGTCATTCCCTGGGTTTTCTTGAACAGATAACTGAAATAATGGGCATCCTTATATCCCACCTCTCCTGCAATCTCACTGGAACGCATAGCTGTACAACGCAAGAGTTCTTTTGCCTTACTCATCCGGAGATCTGTAAGATATTCTGTAAAAGTCTGTCCCATATTCTGACTGAACAGGGCACTGAAATGATTGGCACTGACATTTGCCACATGTGCAGCCTTATTCAGTGAAATTTCCTCATCCATATAATTATGGTCAATAAAATCAACAGCCAGTTTTAATACACTGCGATTCTTATCTCCCGCATTTTCATCTCGGAGTGCAATAGCCTTTTTCAGTATCTTTCCACAGTAAGCCACTGCTGCTTCTATAGTTTTTCCAGTCTCATCCATAATATTTTCCATCTCTTGCCCGGATATTTCACTGTCATCACAGCCCAGCTTTTTCAGGAAGGACAATACAGAAAACCGGACATTCAGCACCACATAATTGCGGAAAACCAAAGAACCCATCGGTTCCTGACCAATTGCATTGAAATAATCCCTGATAAAATCATCCACTTCTTCTGCCAGTCCACTGCTCAAAAACTTCTGGAGAATTGCCGGATTCAGGGCATTGATATTCACATTCCTTAATTGTACAGAATCCTCTCTGCGTGAATCGGATGGATTTTCCTTTTGAGCTTCCAGTGACTGATAATCCAGAATATGTCCATCATACAGATAACGGAAGGAATTGGCTCTGACAGCTGTACGATAGCTGTGTCCAAGCATGCTCAGACGATCTGCCGATTTTCCCACTGCAATAAACCAGTCTGTCCTTTCCTCTGTCTGATCCATAATATCCTGTATTGCTTTCACACATTCCTCTGTGTTTTTCTCTATTGTATCTTTCTGTCCTTTGACCAGGATCGCATAGCTGAATACCTGATGCCTAAAAAGAATTGCCACCGGATGATTTAGGAAATAAGTATTAATTTTATCCTGCACCTCTGCTTCCCAGTCAGAACATTCTTCATAGGAATTATAGTTTCCCTCTGAAGTATCCGGAGTAAAAATCAAAATATTATATGCTTCTGCTACAATGTCCAGATTTAGCTTATCTGCTCTCCTGTAAAGCTCTGCCAGGTCAGAATCTGCCCGGACAAGAGTCTCAAAAAAGTCCCTGCTGGCATTTTTCTCATATTCCTGCATTTCCAGGCGAAATTTCTCATAGTATTCCCTCTGTGTCTTCTCATGTTCATAACGATTATGTATTTCTTCCAGCCGTTCTATAAAAGCATTTTTCGTGATAGGTTTCAGAAGATAGTCTTCTACCCCTATGCTGATAGCCTGTTTTGCATAATTAAAATCATCATACCCGCTAAGTATAACGATCCGGATATCCGGAAGCTCTTTCTTCACTAATCTGCAAAGAGTCAGACCATCCATAAACGGCATCTTAATATCTGTGATCAGAAGATCCGGCTTACTCTTCAAAATTAGCGGCAAAGCCATCTCTCCATCTGCCGCTTCCCCAGCTAATTCAAACCCGTACTGCTCCCAGGGAATCATCTTTTTGATCATCTCTCTGATCACCACTTCATCCTCTACCAAAAATGTCTTTAACATTTTATTCCTCCTGCCAATATGATAAGTCACTCATTCGCTCACAGTACACTCTCAATTATATAACTTTAATACTTATTGTCCTTCCAGACAAGTTATTTTTCACATTTATCCCAGCTTCAGCAGTATCCGGCGTAGCATCTCATCTCCTCCGTTCAATGCAGAAAGAGTCTTCTGTCCGGCCTGCAACAACCGAACAAAAGACTCTTTCTGACTATTTAGCTAAATTTGAGTTAACATTTTTATATATGAAAGTTACTTTTTACTCTTATTTGGTATGAAATAACTCCTCTGCCTTCGGAGCCCAATGCTCTGCATAGGCATCACACTTTGCGCAGAGATGTTCTGCTGTTTCCGGAGACTGAAGGTCTGTTGATTTAGCGCCGGACTTCTCTACCATCTGGCGGAGCAGCTTCGGATTCTCCAGCATCGGACACGGACGGAGCATATTTTCATTGAAGGGCTGACCGTCATGATATGCCATAAAGATCGGGCTCTTCAGTGCTTCCAGAAGTGTGTTATCATAAATGTTGGAATTGGAATAATGGATAAATACGCAAGGGTCTACGTCACCGTTTGCATTGATATGGAGATAACGTCTTCCACCAGCAATACATCCACCTACATATTCTGCATCATTCTGGAAATCCATACTGAAAATAGACTTGGTCTGACGGAATTTACGGATCTGATGATACATTTTCTCACGCTGCTGTGGATTTGGCATCAGCTCTACTACTGCATCGTTTCCGGTTGGCATATAATGGAAGAACCATACAAACAGAGCCCCACAGTCAATAATTTTATCAAAATATTCCTCACTGCTTACACTGTCCACATTGGCAGAGGTATAGCATGTAGAAATACCAAAGGGAAGCTTGTGAGCCTTCAGCAATTCCATAGCATGCATAACCTTGGCATATACTCCCTCTCCACGGCGTCCATCATTTGCTTCCTCAGAACCTTCCAGACTGATTGCCGGAACAAAGTTCTTTACACGGAGCATTTCCTGGCAGAATTCCTCATCGATCAAAGTTCCGTTTGTAAAGGAAAGGAACTCACAGTCCGGATATTTCTCACAGATACGAATCAGGTCTTTTTTGCGGACCAAAGGTTCACCGCCTGTATAAATATACATGTATGTACCAAGCTTTCTGCCCTGCTCTACAATAGAACAGATGGTGTCAAAATCAAGATTCAACTTATGTCCATATTCTGCTGCCCAGCATCCTGTGCAGTGCAGATTACAGGCACTGGTAGGATCCAACAGAATCGCCCATGGTACATTACAGTTATTTTTCTCAGATACCTCTTCCTGAATGGCACTGCCCTTCAGGCTTGCATTAATGATAAAGTTGGTGAAAAATGACTCACGTACACCCGGATCCAGTTCATAGATTCTCAGGATCAATTTGTACCAGTTACTATTTTTATCCTGGATTGCATTTCTGATCGCGTTTCTCTGGCTTTCATACCAGCCATCCGGAACAACCTTATCAATCAGCTCCATTAATTTGGGTATATTTACTTCAGGATCCTTCTCAAGATAACCTAATCCTGTTTTAACGGCAGCGATCAGGGCCGCCTGTTTTGCTTTATCCATAATATTCATAATATTACTCCTCCTTGTTGTAATGTAGTATTTGTAGTATTTATTTAATACTCGTCCATATCTATGATATCCTGTCTCTGATTTTTAATGATTTTCACTGTATAAATAACAACACACAGATTCAGGATTCCCTCAAACAGAACAGAAACTCCCACCAGGATCATCATAACCTCTGCAGCCTCAAAAGGCCTGATCAGAAGTAATACTCCCAGAACACCAGTGAGAATCGCCATCAGTAAGATTCTCCACCAGAGACTTAATCCGAATTTCTTGGCATCTATGGACATCTGGATTTTGAAAAGCGCATCCGCAAGTATGAGAACCCCAAAGATTCCAAAGATCAGGTTCACCACCAGATTTCTCCGTACAATAATGATCACACCCACAGCTGCCAACAGCACTCCGAATGCAAGATCAAACTGAAATGCCAGACAGTAAAAATCCCTGGAAAAGTATCCTATGATTTTGATACAGCCATATGCTATAAGCATGATTCCCACCGCTGTACAGAATACTGCCATAGAACAATCAGGCCAGATGATCAAACAAATCCCCAGGATCATAAATAAAATTGACATAACAATATATCCGTTTTTTGCCAGCTTTAACTGTTTCAATGCATCCATCTTTCTCTCCCCCTTCCATATTATTTTACAGCCATTCCTTTTATGTCTGTTATTATAGCTGTGATAAAATTAACAATAAATAGACAAAAAAAAGCTCCTGTCCAAAAATCAGACATGAGCTTTATTTTGTCTAAGTTAAAATCCATTCATAACTGTATGCAGTTCCCGGTGCTTCTCCATCACTTCAGCAGCCTGGCGCATTTCTGTCCCCAGATCCTCTTTCAATCCATGATCCAGCCATTCTATCAATATTCCCACAAAAAGGCATTTATAATACCTGACCAGTATCTGGATTTCATTTTCCTCCAGCTGAAATTTATTTCTGTTCTTTTTAAAGTACTCCGTGATAATATATAGGATAACATCATTCATATAAATCAAAAAGGTGTCCCGCTTCACCGATTTATATACATTCAGCATCAGCTTACGGTTATCTCTGACCAAAGACACCATTTCCTCCATACATTCCAGAATAGAGTTTTTTTCCTGAGGTGCTTCCTGGATTTCGTCCCATTTCTTTTTCAAAATAAACTCTACTACATCCGGAATATCACGGAAATGATAATAAAACGTATTCCGGTTCACTCCACACCGCTCCACAATATCCCTGACTGTAACCTTGGACATCGGTTTCTCGTCCAATATTTCCGTAAAAGTCTTTGCAATTATCTCTTTTGTAAAACCAGACATATACCCTTTTCCTCATCATACTGTTCTAATTCCGTCAATTGTCACTCTTCTCTGAACAGCCGTTCCGCACTCTGAAAATATCATGCATCCCATGATCTTCCAACGGGTCCTGAGCATTGGTATAATTATGCCACAAATTAAAGTGGATTGCAAGTTTTTCGGTAATTGGTCTTACCTATTTGGAATGAATAAAATTTCTTTTATTTCCAGATTATCTGCTCCATAGTACAATTTAATATAGTGATTGTGTCCAAAAGACATGTCAAAAGGCCGGCTTTCCTCTACCCATTTTCCATTTGTTCCCTGGACAGAAACTGTCATTTTATGAATATTATCCATAAATACAGAAATTGGAAGCTGCGCCAGTTCACCAAGCTCTGATCTCAATACAAATTTCACAGTGAATTCTCCCATATAATCATTGGTCACTGCCAAAATATCAGTATTTCCCTTTGCAGGATGAAGAAGACTGCCATCCACCACCATCTCCTGTGTTTCAGGATCACTGGTAATGGCGATCAGATCACCGGCATCCACATCATCTGCTTCCTTTGTATTCATAGCTTCCAGCTCTTGTGCACAGATTCTGTCTGTCAAAAGAAGAATAGAGGGGCTTTTTAACAGGAATCCCAGAATATTAGCCCCATTTCTCTGCAGTTCTCCCAGTGTCAGTTTTCCTGCATGAAGCATTTCTTCCACATCATCTTTCTCCGGATTTGCTTTGGCATCACTTACTACCATATAAATATCATTCTGGGCTGCTACCATGGGAGCCTTTACCTGCACTTCTGCCTGATGACCTTCGTAGTTGGATTTTGCCCACCAGTCAGTCATAACAATTCCTTCAAATCCCCACTCTTTACGAAGGATCGTTGTACACAGATCATAGCTTCCCGCAGTCCAAAGTCCATTTACGCTTCCATAGGTAGTCATAACAGAACGGGCACCACCTTCCCTCACTGCCATCTCAAAGCCCTTCAGGTAAATTTCCCGGAGGCATCTCTCAGACATTACAGAATCTGAAGTACTTCTTCCTACTTCCTGATTATTGCCGCAGAAATGCTTGATGGTGCTGCCAATTCCGGATTTGGCCATTGCCTTCACCTGCGCTGCGCAAATCCTTCCTGTCAGAAGGGGATCCTCTGAAATATACTCAAAATTTCGTCCATTCAACGGATTTCTGTGAATGTTCATACCAGGTCCCAGGAGAGAATCGATCTTATTCAGACGCAGTTCCTTACCCGTCATCTCATATAAGTCACTTACAAGCTCTGTATTAAAAGTACATCCCAGTGCAGTTCCGTTTGGAAGGGAAAAAGCCTTTGTGCCACAATCCATGCGAATACCGGAGGGACCATCTGCACAGCAGCCCACTGGAATTCCCAGTGCTTTCATGGACTCTGTCACACCCCCAAATGCAGCCGCTGTTCCCGGCGTTACCTTTGGACTGCACATTCCCTCTCCACGGAACATAGCGATCAGATCTTCCTCACTGATCTGTGCCACAAAGTTCTCCATAGATACCTTGCCATCCAGCACATCCACCAGCTTATATCCTTTGTCTCCTGTATAAGCCAGAGTTTCCGGAAGATTCTGTTTTCTCCGCTCCTGAGGATCTACAGTACGGACAGGCACTTCCTCTGTCACTGCCTGATAGCTTCCGTCCGGCATCAGCACAGCCTTCATTCTGCTGAACTTTTCCACCGGGGCACAGGCCTCCTGCAGTTTTTCAACTACACGGAATTTCTCCTCGTAACATCCTGCAAACTCTGCACTTCTCACATCGCTGCCCACAAAAATCTCATAAG
The DNA here is from genome assembly GCF_052064095.1 of Blautia sp. HCP3S3_C4. Lineage (NCBI taxonomy): Bacteria > Bacillati > Bacillota > Clostridia > Lachnospirales > Lachnospiraceae > Blautia > Blautia sp. HCP3S3_C4. The sequence continues at coordinate 178,450 of NZ_JBQHWF010000005.1, read as the reverse complement.
TGCCTTCTTCCAACACATAACAGGATTTATGACCGGTCACGCCGCTGTCATCATAAGAGGTGAGGTCATATTTAGGAATTACAATAACAACTTCTTCCTTTTCTCCAGGCTTCAGTTCCCCTGTCTTCGCAAATCCGATCAGCCTTCTGGCCGGATTTCCAAGCTTACCCTGGGGCACTTTTGCATAAACCTGTACTACCTCTTTTCCCTTCACAGCTCCGGTATTGACAACCTCTGCTGCCACTGTAAGTTCCTCTTCACTATTCTTCAGGATCTCTGCTTTTATTCCGAAACTTGTATAGGATAATCCATATCCAAAGGGATAAAGCACCTTGTCCTTCGCAAAGGTTTCAAAGTAACGGTAACCTACATAAATGTCTTCTTTATAATAATTCTTAAATGGATCTCCAAAATTCTCTGTAGAGGGATAATCTTCGATGCTCTGTGCAATGGTATCTGTCAGTTTACCACAGGCGCAGACTTTACCGGTCAGCACATCTGCCACGCCATTTCCACCTTCCTGTCCACCCTGCCATGCATACAGGACAGCCTGTGGGTGATATTTCTTCACCCAGCTCATGTCAATAATATTGCCAACGTTCAGCACTACAACTGTTCGCTTGCTTACCTGGCAGACCCGCCGGATCATATCCTCCTCTGTCTCAGTCAGACAATAGCTTCCCGGCTTCGTATTATTATCCTGATCTTCACCTGCAGTTCTTCCTATAATAACAAGTGAAACATCATTATTACGTGCACAGTCCAGCATTTCCTCTGTAACTTCCATCTCTTTCTGAGACCACGGAACACGCCCCCAGCCCTGACCTTCATCATAAGGATTCTCTTTGATCCAGTCTGCATAAATACCCATCAGTTTCTCATCCAGTTGAATCTCTTTACACTCCTTCAGCGCATCCAGAATTCCCACTACATATCTTGTATTCACCAGACCGCCGGAACCGAGTCCGCTTTTATAATAATGAAATGCCATGCGGCCAAAAACAGCAACCCTTTCGCCCTCTCTAAGAGGCAGAGCCTGTCCTTCATTCTCAAGCAAAACGCAGCCTTCCGCTGTTGCCTGTCTGGCCAATACCGCATATCTCTCAAGATCCAATTTATAATTCTTCATAAGCAATCTTCCACCCTTTTACTTCATATTGTTCTTATCCGATATTACCACAAACCACCCTCTCTGCATACCCAAAACATTTTCGAAATTATTTTCGTTTATTCTACATGGGTCTTCGGAAACTTCATACAGATCTCCGTTCCACACCCTTCTTCACTTTGCAATATAACACTGCCTTTCAACGTGCCCACCGCATGCTTCACAATAGAAAGTCCCAGTCCGGTACCTCCAATCTCCTTGGAATGGCTTTTATCCACTCTGTAAAATCTCTCAAAAACTCTATCCTGATCTTCCCTTGGAATTCCCACTCCTGTATCCTTGACTACAATCTGTATCTCATGTGCAGTCTGAGTCAGAAAAATGCTTACACTTCCATCATTTCGGTTATACTTAATGGCATTATCGCAGACATTATAAACTGCCTCTTCCAGAAGTGTCCGGACTGCTTCCATCTTCATACTGTCCCCACAGATATAAAGATGCACATTCATGCTCTGTGCCTTCTCCTTCAGACTTTCAAAGGCATTCTTACAAACCTGATAAACATCCACCGGCTCCCAGGTGTAGGATGTTTTTTCCTCGTCAAGCTGGGAAATCTGAATCACATCCTCAACCAGCTGCAATAATCGCTGGGATTCCTTATAAATACGTCCTGCAAATTGGGGAATATCCTCCTCCCTCACCAGACCATCCTGCATGATCTCTGCAAATCCCGAGATAGAAGTCAAAGGAGTTTTCAGCTCATGAGAAACATTGGCAGAAAATTCTCTCCGCAAATTCTCCCTCTCCAGCTTTTCTGTAACATTTACAAGAAGAATCACAGCACCTTCTGTTTTCTGTCCGCGTATCACAGGATTGGCAATCAGCTGAATATCACTTCCGTTTAATTTCAGTATCAATTCGGCATGTTCCCCGCCAAGTACCTGCTCGATTGCATGTCTGAAATCTTCTGCACGATCCAGACAGTAAACACTTTCTCCCTGGCTCACCTTATCCACACGGAACAAACTCCAGGCACTGGAATTGGCAGAAAGAATCATAGTATACTTATCGATCACGATCAGGCCTTCCTGCATATTTTCTGTAATCAGCGAAAATTCTGCCTGCTGCTGTTTTGCCAGCTCCAGCTGATTCTGGATTTCCCGATTCTGTCTGTGTATCTTACTTAAAAGCGGAGAAAGCTCCTCATAGATCTGATTCTCTTCCGGATGCTCCAGATCCAGTTCATTTACCGGTTTTACAATTCTTTTCGATATCACTGATGCCATAATTCCGGATAAGATCAGCATCAGAAATAAAACCAGAACTAAAGGAAGTACAAGATTTTCAACTAAGGCAAGCACAGAATCCTGAGTACCGGAGACTCTCAAAACTGTACCATCTTTCAGCCTCTGAGCATAATAAATGGTTTTCTCAGAAAGTGTATCCGAATATCTGGAAGATTCTCCTACACCATATTTCTCTGCTTTTTGGAACTCTTTTCTGTCACTGTGGTTTTCCATCTCAGCGGCATCTGCCTTATTATCATAAAGAACCGTTCCATCCTGATCAATGTAGGTAATTCTTGCATTTTTGTCCTTTATATTTTTAAGATAATCTACTCCCTGCTGATCTACTCCATATGCCAGATAAAGCGCTTCCTTTGACAGTTCTTCGCGCATCTGCCCGTCAAAATCATTGTACAGTATTCCCATGACAGCAAGCAGCCCTACTGCCAGAACCAGTGCGCAGACCAGCATGGTAGACTTAAATATTTTTTTTGTCAATTTTTTCACTTCCCTTTCCTGTTAATCGTCAAACAGGTAAAATCATCTGATTCCACTGCTCTCTGATCATTATATCTGATATACTCAAATATCCGCAAGCGATTCCCGCCTGCGGATATAGCCTGTCCCTGTTATCATTGCCAGGATTTCTGATAAGGAACTTTGTTTTTAATTATTCTGATGCTCGTTATTTCTGTGTGCTCCGGTAATAGAATATTCAACCCATTCTGCAATATTCACAGCATGATCTCCGATACGCTCAAAGTATTTGGCTGTCATAAGAAGATCCAGCCCTGTTTTTGCATCCAGATTTCCTCCGTAGATCATATCTGCAAGCTTTGATTTAATTTCATTAAATGCATCATCCACCAGATCATCATTACGGATTACATTCCTGCAAAGCTCCAGATCACTTTTCACAAAAGAATCTACGCTTTCAGTCACCATGGTAACCGTATCCTCTGCCATTTTTGTAATGGTTTCAGGAATAGAAGTGGCATTTTTTGCAATGTATAAAGAAAGGTCTGCAATATCAGCAGCCTGATCTCCGATACGTTCCATATCAGAAACCATTTTCAAAGCTGCGGAGATTTCTCTCAGATCCCTTGCAACCGGATGCTGGTGCAGAAGCAGACTCATACAGAGATTTTCAATTTCTCTTTCCTTTGCATCAATATCTCTATCTGTATCAAATACCTGGCGGGCCATCTCTTCATTCTGAACTGCGGAAATCGCTTTTGCAGAAAGAGAAATTGCCTTTTCACAATAGCTTCCCAGAGTAATAAGCTGAACATGCAGTTCCTCCAGCTGTCTCTCAAAATACTTTGACATAATCAACCAAACCTTCCTGTAATATAATCCTCTGTACGCTTGTCAGAAGGCATAGAGAACAGTTTATCAGTATCATCAAACTCAACTACTTCTCCCAGAAGGAAGAAAGCTGTTTTATCAGAAATACGTGTAGCCTGCTGCATATTATGAGTTACCATAACAATGGTATAATCCTTCTTTAACTCCATCGCCAGCTCCTCGATCTTGGAAGTTGAGATAGGGTCAAGTGCGGATGTAGGCTCATCCATCAGAAGTACCTCCGGCTGAACTGCCAGTGCTCTGGCAATGCAAAGTCTCTGCTGCTGGCCACCGGACATACCCAGTGCGCTTTTCTTTAATCTGTCTTTTACTTCATCCCAGATTGCCGCGTCACGGAGAGATTTTTCTACAATATCATCCAGTCTGGCTTTGGAACGGATACCGTGAGTTCTCGGTCCATATGCAATGTTATCATAAATGCTCATAGGGAAAGGATTAGGCTTCTGGAATACCATTCCCACTCTTTTTCTCAGGAGATTCACATCCATATCTCCGTAAATATCCTCTCCATCCAATTCAACCTTACCAGTGATCACACAGCCCTCAACCAGATCATTCATTCTGTTTAAGGATTTAAGCAGTGTGGATTTACCGCATCCGCTGGGTCCGATAAATGCTGTGATTTCTTTCTCCGGAATTGCCATATTGATATCTTTCAATGCATGGAATTTTCCGTAATGTAAATTCATATTTTCAACTGTTATTTTTGTGCCATTACTCATGTTCTTTTATCCTTTCGCAATTCTTTTGGCAATAGCTCCGGAGAGGAAGTTGATCACCAGAACAAAGGCCAGAATGACTACTGCTGTTGCAGATGCCTGATTCATGTGAAGTCCCTCACCTGAAAGTACATACATGTGCAGAGCCAGGGTACGTCCGGAACCCATAATGTTCTGAGGTACCTCAGCCACAGTACCTGCCGTATAGATCAGGGCTGCTGTTTCGCCGATTACACGTCCGATGGCCAGGATCACACCTGCCAGAATACCAGGTACTGCTGACGGAAGGACAATGGTAAAAATAGTACGAAGCTTACCTGCGCCCAGTCCGAAGCTTGCTTCACGATAAGAATCCGGAACCGATTTTAAAGCTTCCTCTGCTGTACGCATGATCAGTGGAAGGATCATAATTACCAGTGTAAGAGAACCGGACAAAAGGGACAGTCCCCAGTGAAGTGCAGTTACAAAGAACAGCATACCAAACAGACCATATACAATAGAGGGAATTCCTGAAAGTGTTTCCGCTGTAATACGGATCACCTTCACCAGTTTACTTCCCTTTCTGGCATATTCTACCAGATAGATCGCTGCAAAGATTCCCAAAGGTGCAGCGATCACCAGGGAAAGTACTGTAAGTATAAAGGTATTGATCAGAGAAGGCAGTAAAGACAGATTCTCTGAAGTATAGTTCAGGCTGAATAAATCTGCTGAAAGATAAGGAATACCTTTTACCAGGATATATCCAACCAAAAATACCAGCAGTGCAAAGGTCAGCACAGATGCAAGAAATGTGATCAATGCCAATACACCGGATCCCGGATGTCTCAGATAGGATCTCATCTGATCTGCAAAAGAAGATTCATTCTGTTTTTTACCCTTTGGCGCCTCAATAGCTGCCGCTGTCTCAATTTGCATGTTCTGCCCTCCTGTTCAATAAAGAAAGACTTAAATTAATGATCAGGATAAATACAAACAACACTACTGCTGTTGCAATCAGAGCCTCTCTGTGAAGACCTGTTGCATATCCCATCTCTGTAACGATATTTGCAGTCATTGTACGAACCCCCTTCAGGATTCCCTGTGGCATTCTCGGCTGATTACCAGCTACCATGACTACCGCCATTGTCTCACCAATTGCACGGCCGATTCCCAGTACCACTGCTGCCAGAATACCAGATTTTGCTGCCGGAAGCATAACACAGAAAATACTTCTCTCTTTCGTTGCTCCCAATGCCAGAGAGCCTTCATAATAGCTTTCCGGTACACTTCTGATCGCTGACTCTGTCACGCCTATGATAGTTGGCAGGATCATCATTCCCAGAAGAATACAGGCTGCCAGCATACTTGTTCCTGTACCGCCAAAAATCTGTCGGATCAGGGGAACGATGAGAACCAGTCCAAAGAAGCCATATACTATAGAAGGTACACCGGCCATCAGCTCAATTCCTGATTTCAAAGGTCTGTAGATTTTTTTTGGACAATAGCGTGCCATAAACACAGAAGTAAATAATGCGATCGGTACACCCAGAAGAATAGCTCCTGCTGTAACATAAATACTGGCTACGATCATGGGGAGAATTCCAAAAATTTCATTGGAAGGCTTCCATGTTGTACCAAGAAGGAACTTCAGCGGACCGATTTTTCCCATAGCCGGAATTCCGTTTGCAAAAAGGAATGCACAGATCAGGAATACTGCCAGTACTGAAGTACAGGCTGCAGCCATGAAGATAATTTTCATACCTTTTTCTTTAAAATGGTTCATAAATAACACCTTTCTTCTATAAATGTATTTCTTCCTTTCAAAGAAATACACACATAAAGCAGTCCGCCTGGCTATTTTCCACGGCAAGCGGACCGCTTTTCTTATGTTTCAATTCTGTTCAGACTTCTGATTCAGTGATCATGCTTCACTGAATTATTTTGCAAGACCTTCCCAGGTTGTTGTCTCGCCTGTGTAAACGGATTTCACCTGATCACTTGTCAGCTCATCAATATCATTATCTTTGTTTACGATAATTGCAATACCATCTCTTGCAATCACAGTTGCTGTCAATCCCAGATCCTTTTCTTCATCCTTCAGCTCACGGGAAGCCATTCCAATGTCTGCTGTTCCTTCTGCTGCCATGTTTACACCTGTTGTGGAATCACTCTGCTGAACTTCTACAGTTACGTCTTTATTTACTGCTTCATAGCCTTCTGCAAGTTTCTCCATAACCGGTGTTACTGAAGAAGAACCTGCAACTACTACTTTACCGGAAACTCCGTCTGCTGCTTCATAAGCCTTGGCATCTGCTGCTTCTTTGATATAGCCGTTGTCCTCTACGATCTTCTGTCCGTCAGAGCTCATAATGTAGTTTACAAAATCCTTTGCTGCATCGCTTTCTTTATCAGATGTAAGGATGTTGAATGGACGTGCGATCTTGTAAGAATCATTGGAAACATTATCTACAGTAGCTTCTACGCCGTCGATCTTAACTGCCTTTACTGTATCATCCAGAGAACCAAGTGAGATATAACCGATTGCATTTTCATCACCTGCAACAGTTGTCATCATAACAGATGTGCTGTTTGTTACACTTGCTTCATCTGTAGTCATATCTACTTTCTCACCGTCTTTTTCTTCTTCAATTCCAAACAGTTCTACGAATGCTCCACGTGTACCGGAACCATCCTCACGGGATACAACTGTGATGTCTCCGCTTGCTGCACTTACGATTGTTGTGAAAGCTGTTGCTCCGATAACTGCTGCTGTAAGGATTGTTGCGATTTTTTTCTTCATGATAATTTTCTCCTCTTCCCATGAGCCATGTTTTTAATATAAAGTGAAAGGCTCATTTCCTTTTTTATATTTTTATGTTTTATAACTTGTTACCTCATTTACAAGTGCTATTATAGAAATCCAAAGTTAAATGTAAAACCACGCTAAAGTAAAATCTTTGTAAATTGAAAATTTTTGTGAAGGTTGTAAAAACAGGCGTCAGGTGCTATCATAAACTATATCTTCAAGTCCCCACCCACTGCTTATTGCTCTTCGCAAGTCAAGCAGGGGACTTACTTGATTCGGTTAAAATTTATACACAGGAGGATTTTATATATGGAAAACTTAAGATGTGAAAAAGCAGTAGAAAAGAAACATAACGGCTATAACTGTGCACAGGCTGTGGCCTGTTCTTTCTGTAAAGAAGCATCTATGGATGAGGATACACTCAAAAAGATCACACAGGGATTCGGTGCAGGTCTTGGCACTATGGCCGGTACATGCGGAGCAATCTCCGGTGCTGCAGTTGTAGCAGGACTTATTAACCAGGACAAAGCAGGAACCTCTCAGACTGTCCGCTCTGTCATGAATCAGTTTAAACAGCAGAACGGAACTGTAATATGTAAAGACTTAAAGGGCGTGGAGACCGGAAAGGTAATCCGCTCCTGTGATGACTGTGTCAGAGATGCGGTGAAATTCCTGGAAGACACATTAAAATCAGAAAATTGATTTCAGGCAGATATTCGCAATGCATAAATACCAACGCAAAAGGAGCTATGCACGTATAATGTGCATAGCCTCTTTTATGATTAGCTTGATTAATGCTCCCAGTTCCCAATTAATTTTATATCTGTAATTTACTTTCACTACTTGTTCACAGTCATCTGCTGTTCCTGAACTTTTTTTATTTCTTCCAAAGGCAAGTTCAACATCTTCGAAACTTCTTCTGGAGTTTTTCCACTCATGAGAGCCCCCAGAATCATTCCCTCATGACGGCCTTGTTGCATTCCCTGTTGCATTCCTTGCTGTATTCCTCTTTCATAAATCATATCTCCAAATCCTGTCATTTTGCTCGCCTCCTCCTGAAATGGTTCTGACCATTCTATATGTGAATATCTTTGTATTCTCTTTATATCACCAGTAAAAAGCCCTTTCAGATAATCAAATATTCCTTTTTCTTCTGTTTCTTTTCCCAGTCGGATTATAATTACTGTTAAGAGATCATAATCCTCCTCAGGTTCATCTGCTACCCCTATAATATCCTTCTTCGAAAAAGAGTATTCCGTCAATGTATTCTGCAGTTTCTTTGGCACATCCTCCGCACAGATCCATATGGAATAACATTTTTCCAACTTTGAATAATCTGTAGTCTGCGTAATAGTACTTAACTGAGATGAAAGGTCTCTGGCCACATAATATACTGCACGTTTTAATATAGGGTATGACGGATTACTTGGACGGTAGCTTTTCTGCGCTTCCATATCAATATGTAAATTCACTCTTATTTTCTCTGTAGATAACTTTGGATTTATTATTTTAAACCGAATATCAAACCTCACCAGTTTCTCCACAAGAGATGAGAGTTCACTGTCTTCTTTTGTTAATCTCAGATCCTTTTCTACATTTGGTATATCACTTACGAAATCATCTTTTGTAATAGAAGAAATGTCTAAGCACTGTAAAATTTCTTCCTGTGAGCACGTTTTAAACTCTGGCACCGTCATCTGCAAAATGGGAACGATAATCTCCTTATTACTCATAAGCTGTTTCATTCCTGCATCATACTCTGCGCCAGTCACTCCGGACGTATATACGTCCATCTTCGTCTCATCACGCATGATTTCTCCTCTCCGGGGAACTGGGACTGTTTTTTCTTTTGTATATGGATATATTAACATGAAAATCTAAGCCTTACAATTCTTCCATAACATTCTCTTGCAAAATCGCCCTTTCCAATTTATGATATATCTATCTGGAACAATAATGGAGGAAGTAATTACCTGTAAATAGTTACGATAAATCTATACGAGGAGAATGTCTATGAAAGTTTTAGTTTACCGCAAATGCAGTACCTGCATGAAAGCTCTGAAATGGCTGGATGAACACAATATCAGTTATGAAGAACGGGCTATTAAAGAAGAAAATCCTACCTATGAAGAATTAAAAGAATGGTACACCAAAAGTGGTCTTCCACTGAAGAAATTCTTTAATACAAGTGGGATGCTCTATAAGGAAATGGGATTGAAAGATAAGTTAAAAGATATGTCTGAAGATGAACAGCTGAAGCTTCTTGCCACAGACGGAATGCTGGTGAAACGACCGCTGGTAATCGGGGATGACTTTGTACTTACCGGATTCAGGGAGAAAGAATGGATTGAGGCTATGCACGTGTGATGTGCATAGTCTCTCCTTTTTATTCAAATTTGAGAGAGCTTCCCATTCCTGCTTTTCTTTTCTCTTACAGATAAGCAGTAAGCCGTTCTCCGTAAAGGACTATAAGCTGATTCAATACCTGATCCCAGTTCCGGTATCTCTGCGTCCACTTTTTGACTACGTTCTCGCTGGCAAGATACAGCATCTTTTCCAATGCAGAATCGCTTGGGAATACGCTTTTCGTTTTCGTGACTTTCCGATACTGGCGGTTCAATCCTTCTATGATATTTGTCGTGTACATAATGCGTCTGATATCATTAGAAAACTGAAAAAAGGAACTTACATCTTCCCAATTATTTTCCCAGTTACTGATCGCGTACGGATATTTCTTCCCCCATTTTTCTTTCATGTTTTCCAGCTCTGTTAAAGCGGCTGCGCCTTGCCTTTCTTGTTTCTTTAGAATACACCTTACTCTTTTCATAATAGAATAAAACTCTTTTTTCTACAAATATTTTTATATTATATCATCCACACATGAAATCAAATACATAGCACTGTAAAATCAAAGTAAATATTTCAATCAACAGAACCTTTTATGACAACATCTCTTTCACACAAGTACTTCGATAATCACTTGGTGATATTTTATATCTTTCTTTAAATACTCGGTTAAACGTTCTCTGACTTTCAAATCCACTATCCAGACAAATATTTGTAATAGAATCACTCGTATTTTCCAAACGATGGCATGCATAGTTCAGCCTTGCATCGTTAAGATACTGATTAAAGTTTCTATGGAATGTCTTGGAAAAGAGTCTGGATAAAACATATTTGCTCACGCCCAGGTCTTTTGCCATCTCTTCCAACGAAAACTTCTTCTTGAAATTTGCTGATATATAGGAAACTGTCTGGTAAATAAGATCGTTGCTCCCCACACTGCTCTTTTCTACCAAATTTAATTTTCCTATGCAGCGTGCCAACACAATTTGAAGATATGCCTGTGCAACAGTAATATCCGACTGTTCTGTCTCTAAAATTGCATTTATAACCCTATATACCTCCGGTTCAACCTTTTCCGCTTTGATGATTGGGTATTCAGGAGCCATGGATTGCATGATATCTGCAAATTTGGCTATCGTAAATGGCGATGCAATCAGATAAGTCGCTTTATTTACACCGGGTGTCAGTACCTGATAGTGATGAATAACATCTGGAAATACAAAGCCTATATCTCCTTTTTCCATATGGTATAGTTCCTGTCCGACACCAAGTTCTAATGCTCCACTTGTTACACAAACGATCTCCAGTGCATTATGAAGATGTGGTTCAATATGTTTTGACTTCCTATTTATTGCTATGATCTCCTCTTTTGTGTCAACATATTTTAACTGCATGAAATACTCCCCTTTGCAACATTTGTCTATATCTTCTTTCGATTTGGCAAGCAATCCTTTTACACCTATCTTATAATCAACTTGTAAATAAGGAAAGGAGGAATTGCAAATGAGCAACCTAAAAAAATATCTGAATGACCTTTTAGTATTCTACACTGAATATTTTGAGCATCCTTACCATGTATAAATACTAAAAGGACTATTTTGTGAAAACTGAATATTTTCTTAAGGCCATTTCACAAAAATGAAGTGGTCCTTTTTTATTTTCAAAATACAGTTCAATCACTTTATATATAGAAAAAAGCACTGTCTCATCGAGCAATGACCAGACAACGCTTTCTCCTGTCAATTCTAATTTATGTCTGATGCATCTGTTACTTCATCTGCAGCAATTTCTTTTTCTGCTTTCAGTTTTTTATTTGCATCTTCTACATTCATTCTTGAAAGTACAAACATAATCAATACATCAAAGATTAACGGAAGCCAAAGATACATAAACTGCATCATATCAAGTGCAGACTGCGGCTGAGTTGCATTTGTTCCAATATATCCACTGAACTCAAGCAGCCATCCAACAACAGCGGTTCCAATACCTCCACCGATTTTTACGCCAAGAGAAGTACAAGAGTACATCGTTCCGTCAATTCTCTTTCCCTGTGTAAGATAAGTGTACTCAGAGCAGGATGCGATAACTGCATTCATATCTCCCTGCCATGGTCCCTGACCTAAGGCTGCAAGAGCTGTAAATGCCATCATCAGCGGAACACTGCCCATATATCCTGCAACAACAACAAGTGCTCTACCGATGACTGCTAAGACATAACCTCTTAAGTTCAGTTTATACATACCTTTCCACTTACCAACTAATGTCGGTGTGAAAATCAGGGCAATGATCAGTGGAATATTTACTGCCCATGCAAATTGTCCAAACAAATTCTTATTTTTCAGTACCCATGTCATGTAATAAATGCCAGCTCCAATCATGGCACCATATAACTGCTGTAAAATATATGTTCCACAAATCATCATGTAATATTTGTTTTTGACAAGAAGCTTGAATGCCTGTACCATTCCATACTTTTCATTATCATTCTTTACTTCTCCTTCATTAAGTTCTTCCTCCGGAAGTTCCTTAACAGAAAGTGCTGAAATCGTATTTACGACCAGACCAATGATTGCATAGATAATAGCAACCGTTCTCCATGCCGCAGCATCTCCACCACATTTATCTACAAATCCAACTGTAATCGCCTGAATCAGAAGACTTGTTGAAAATGCAAAAATAAAACGGTAAGATCCCATCTGTACACGCTCTTTGCTGTTCTTTGTAATCAGTGACGTAAGTGCTGAATAAGCAATATTGTTTGCTGTATAAAACACACCATTTAACAGTGTATAAGAAATAAAGAACCATGCATATTTAGCCGTTGTTCCCAAACTCACCGGTACTGCAAAGCAGCCGACCAGCGTAATGGCACAACCAATATATCCGTATAGCATCCAGGGTTTCGCTTTTCCCATTTTACTGTGTGTTTTGTCAATCATTGATCCAAAAAATATATCCGTAAAACCATCAAATAGTTTTGATACGGCAATCAGGGTACCCACGACACCTGCAGCAAGTCCTACCGAGTCCGTCAGATAGACCATCATAAAAGATGTCAGGAACGCATAGACTACATTACCTGCAATATCACCTGATCCGTATCCAATTTTGTTATACCATTTCAAATACTTTTTTTCTTCCATCGAATTTCTTTGCTCCTCATCTTCATCGCACTTAGAATCTCAATATGGCTAACCGTATGATATCTAATTCTGTTTTTTTCTCTGATTTTGTCTGATTGCTCTGTATATCCGGACTTTACATTACAATCAGACTCTCTTTCCTTGTTTACGGGTTACATGAAACTTTATTATCCCTTTACATACGGTATCAGTGTAAACTGAAACCGGAATAATACATCATCAAATCGGTACTGCTCCAATACAACTGGACCACAACTATTAGAACCAATGCCATTTAATGCGTAGTCAACACAGAATACTACACTATCTGATTCTATTAATTCATAATTATGCGTTTTCTTCTCAAGTTCTTCCTGTGTATAATAAGAAGCATTGAATGAAAATGCCTTTTCTGCGGATGCCACAATTCCATATCGGCTGTTGTTAAGCTCTACATATTCACAATCATAATGGCTTCCATTTTCCTGTGGACGGATATAGTCCTCATGTAAATCCCCTACATCTGCCCGGTACAAACCGTGGCTCGCAGCCTGATGTTTATCACAATAACTTTCCTGTGGTCCCATTCCAAAGTATCTTACAGCTGAAAGTTTTTTATCCAGGAACATCCTCACACCAAATCTCGGAAGATCCGGGAATTCATCGTCTTTTGTTACTACAATATCTGCATCAATCTTTCCAGCAGCTTCTATTTTCCATGTAATCGTCACATCAAGAATCTTCTGTACTGTCTCTGCCACAACGGAAGCATGGCTTGTAATCTTCACACCATGTTTTCCCTGCACAACCTCTGTCGTATAGGCTCTTGTGTAAGCCTTATCATAGTGGGCTTTCTTCCATTCAGACTTGATGTACATATCGTTATCTGTTGGAGCTCTCCAAATATTTAATTCCATCGGATGGTTCAAGTATTCCCGCCCTGCGAATTTCATCTCTGTAAAGAGTGCAGTACGTTTGTCTATGGTATAAGCAAATTCACGCCCCTTGATATGAATCTGTGTATCATTTTCATTTACCTGTAATTCAGAGTCCACTACTGTTTTTGGTATCCATTTCTCTGCAAGTTTACATTTTGTATCCTCTTTACTTACCTCAATTTCATCAAATCCAAGAATATGGTCTTCATCCAACAGTGGCAATTTTTTTTTCAGATGGTAAATAAGTTTTAAATAACATTTCCCATTCTCTGGAACATTGATCTTCAGGTTTGTTTTTCCTTCCCCGTGTGGTGCCACAGAAAACTCCGGAAGTATGCCTTTGCTGATCACAAGACCATCCTGTGTCAGCTCATAACTAATCTTCACATAAGCTTTCAAGTCATCAAAATCCATGTAGTTATGAAGCACCAGTTCTCCGCTTTCTTTGTTATAGGAAACAACTCTTGCCGGGCGATAAACATTCTTGTATTCCAAAAGTCCTGTATGTACCGTTCTGTCCGGACATACTAATCCATCCATACAGAAGTTGCCATCATGAATTTCTTCGCCATGGTCGCCCCCATAAGCATATATAGTCTTTCCATTCTCAGCAGTTCCATGAGCAATCGCATGGTCACACCATTCCCAGACAAAGCCGCCGCACATTTTATCATTATCCTGAATCATCTGGAAGTAATCTTCAAAATCTCCAGGTCCGTTTCCCATGCTGTGACAGTACTCTACCAAAAGGAAGGGTTTGCTTCCATCTTTATCCAGATATTCCTGAATTTCGGAAAGCGCTGGGTACATCCGGCTGTACACATCCAGATTGCTGTAATCATATGTTTCATCATAATTACGGTATCTTGCACTCTCATATTGTGTGATACGGTCTGGATCAAAATTCTTTGTCCATTCCAGTGCTTTTTCAAAGTTGCAGCCATAAGCACTCTCATTTCCCATTGACCACATAACAATACAGAAACGGTTTTTGTCACGTTCCACCATGAGTTTTACGCGATCAACGATTGCCTCTTCCCATACCGGATCATCTGCAATCTTCTCATTCCATCGTTTGAACCGATTGTAATCAGTGTCTTCTTTTCTGTAGATCATAAATGGACCATGAGCTTCAATATCTGCTTCATCTATTACCATGAATCCATACTTGTCACACATTTCATAGAAAAATGGTGCGTTCGGATAGTGGCTGGAACGGATCGCATTAAAATTATGCTGCTTCATTAACGTAAGATCGGTTGTAATCTGTTCCGGATTGATTGTAAATCCAGTAACCGGATCAGAATCATGTCGATTGACACCACGGAATTTAATCTTCTGTCCATTTAAATAAATAACCTGGTCTTTAATCTCTATCTTTCTTAATGCAATGTGATCTACAATTACTTCATTCTCTGTTTCAAGAATCAGTTTATAGAGATATGGATTTTCTGTATTCCAAAGTTCCGGACTTGCGATTTCTAATACAGCTGTTCCTTCTTCAGCAATACTTCCTAGTGCTACAACTGCTCCGTTTCTATCTTCAATCGAAATTTTTACATTTAACGGAGAGTAGAATTTCATTTCAATTTCTACTTTCGCAAGCATATCATCAATTCTTGTTTTAATATGATAATCACTGATTGCCTGTTTTGGGCGTTTCAAAATGTACACATCCCGGAAAATACCACTCATACGGAATTTGTCCTGATCTTCCAAATAGGAACCATCACACCACTTCATGACCAGAACCGCTATGCTGTTCTCTCCGTCCCGAAGGAGGTCGGTGATATCAAACTCACTGGTCATATGAGAAACCTGGCTATACCCTACATAAGAGCCATTGATCCATACATAAAAGCAACTGTCTACTCCTTCAAAATTCAAGAAAGCTTTTGGTGCATTTTCATCTTTGTGATAAACAAAGGTATGTGCATATGTTCCACATGGAATATCCTGTGGTACATACGGTGGATCAAATGGGAACGGATACCTGATGTTTGTATACTGATGTGTGTCATATCCTGCCATCTGCCATACACTCGGAACCTGAATCTCATCAAAATTTTCTGTATCATAATCTTTCTCAAAGAAGGGTTCCTGAACATCATAGATACTGTTAAAATACTGGAACTTCCAAGTTCCGTTCAATAACTGCATTCGGTCTGACTCTTCCCTGTGCTCCACCAGGTTATCCATTCTTTTGGATGCCGGAATAAAATAGGCTCTGGCTGGCATTGTATTTTCATGCAGTACGCTTAAATCCTCATAATAACGTGGTACAATCATAAATAACTCTCCTTTAATACATATACATTTTTTTGCACTTTGTTTTTCCACAGCAAACCTTGTCTTTTATTTTTATGTTTACGTTTCTCTGTTTTGCTATATATATCTTATCCTAATCTGCAAAACATGTCTATGAATTGGATTAGACAAAATATACACTAAATGATACAATAACAAAAAAAGGAAAAGAGGTGCTACCATATGTATATGAATACCGGTTATTTAAACCACTCCCATATGGATTTCAAAGACAAAAGTCGCCCACTGGTTGTAGGAAGTTGCGGTACTTACCGCCTTTCCAGCCATCCAAAGTTACCAACCTACCGTCCAAGGGGACGCCTGGATTATCAGATTATCTATATCACTGCTGGTTGTGGGCATTTTCATTTTGATAATGTGGATAACGAAACGATTGTCCCCGCCGGTAATATTGTACTGTACAGACCGAAGGAACTTCAGAAATATGAATATTATGGAAAAGATAAGATAGAAGTATACTGGATTCATTTTACAGGCAACAATGTAAAAAATATCCTACGGCAATATGGATTCCCGGATAAAGAGCGTGTATTTCAGGTCGGAACCTCTATGGAATACGAACAGATTTTCAAGCGTATTATCATCGAGCTTCAGCGTTGCCAAGATAATTATGAGGAAATGCTTGTCCTTCTGCTCCGTCATCTTCTGATCAGTTTCCACCGGGAACTGACAAGAGAGCACATATTAAAAAATGAATATCTTGATCATGAGATGGATAATGCTGTTACCTTTTTCAGTGAAAACTACAATCAAAATATCAATATTGATGATTATGCTGCCTCACGAGGCATGAGTGTCAGCTGGTTTATCCGAAACTTCAAAAAATACACAGGTTCTACACCAATGCAGTTTATTGTGGGAATCCGAATTAACAATGCCCAGATGTTACTTGAAACAACAACCTATTCCATCAATGAGATTTCTAAGATTGTCGGATATGATAACCAGCTTTATTTCAGTCGGCTTTTTCACAAGTTGAAAGGATATTCGCCGAGAGAATACCGAAAGCTGAGAAACAAATTCTGAAATCCACAAAGAGGATACCACTGAATTATCAAAAGAGTAGAGGGTGTAAAAATTCTTGTGTCTATGGAAAGTAAATCTTTCTGATAAGAAATAGATATGTAAAATTTTGCTGTCGAATTAATGATTATGCGGCTGTCGAATATATCTTTGTACTTACAGTATTGCCATGTAGGAAAATTATATACATCATTTTCGATTTTTTTGTATGACAAGTAAGGCATCATGATTATTGCCTTTTGTGGGCTCTGCCCACACCCGACCTCTGGAATAGGATCGGAAATTTCTGGCAATAATATAAATGACGAAGGAATAGACAGAGAGCAGGAATGAGGGGCTTAAAAGAGCTTCCCATACGGCACGTTGTCAATCGGATATTCGCAATCCGCTTTCGCTACTTGCTCATAACCGAATAACTGCTCCGCAGTTTATCAGGAGGGGCTTGTACCCCTCCTGATACAAGCAAGTCCCACCCACTGCTTATTGCTTCTCGCAATTGAAGCAGGGGACTTACTTGATTCGGTTAAACTCCGACACTGTCATCTGCAGGATAGGAACAATAATCTCCTTATTACTCATAAGCTGTTTCATTCCTGCATCATACTCTGCGCCAGTCACTCCAGACGTATATACGTCCATCTTCGTCTCATCACGCATGATTTCTCCTCTCCGGGGAACTGGGACTGTTTTTTCTTTTGTATATGGATATATTAACATGAAAACCTGAACCTTACAATTCTTCCATAACATTCTCTTGCAAAATCGCCCTTTCCAATTTATGATATATATATCTGGAACAATAATAGAGGAAATAATTGCCTGTAAATAGTCACGATAAATCTATACGAGGAGAATGTCTATGAAAGTTTTAGTTTACCGCAAATGCAGTACCTGCATGAAAGCTCTGAAATGGCTGGATGAACACAATATCAGTTATGAAGAACGGGCTATTAAAGAAGAAAATCCTACCTATGAAGAATTAAAAGAATGGTACACCAAAAGTGGGCTTCCGCTGAAGAAATTCTTTAATACAAGTGGGATGCTCTATAAGGAAATGGGATTGAAAGATAAGTTAAAAGATATGTCTGAAGATGAACAGCTGAAGCTTCTTGCCACAGACGGAATGCTGGTGAAACGACCGCTGGTAATCGGGGATGACTTTGTACTTACCGGATTTAAAGAAAAAGAATGGATCGAGGCTATGCACGTATAATGTGTATAGCCCAACACCAAGTTTATCTACAATCTGATGGCGGGAAATCCCGCCATTTTTTATCTCTGTTCTGTTTCGTATAACTTTTTGATTTTTTCCGCTACCTGCTGCAGTTTCTGAGCACGATAACCGAAGATTCTCAACGCCAGATCTCCGGTTGTGAGACGGGTAACTCCGCCATCTATTTCTGAATCTTCGTCAAGGATCTGCCAGATTTTTTCCTGAAGTTCCAGATTGATTGCTGAATCTGCTGACTTTACACTCCCGGATTCCTGACTGCAACTTTCACCATCTCTGCTGCAGATCTTAGAAAGAAACAGGTTTGCCATATGTGTATAGCCCTCGTACATTCCGATTCCTTCCATGGGCATTTTGTCCGGTTCGTAGCGGGTGTTATCGCGATAGATGAGTTTGTCCCCTCTGTACAGCAGGACTTTTGAGGAGAATCTGCGGTACTGAAAACGTTCGTCATGAGCGTTTCGACCACAGGAGATGATCTCCAGCAGGAATAAACAGGAGGTTGCGTCTTCCAGATGGATAGTCATTTTGCTGTCAAAGGCTGACTGTGCGAAAGGAATCACCGGCTGTGGATAGTAATATAATGTGGCGTTTTTGTCTACCTGCACTTCAATGGTTCGGGCGGCTGAGCCTTCGTCCATTTTGTGGATTTTCTCAAAGGACTGGGACAGGACTTCCAGATCTGCACCTTCCTTTACATGATAGGAAAATTCCTGGGAATCACCTGCCATAATTCCGGCGGAAGCACAGAGAGGCATGATCTGGATCCCACCGTTTTCTTTTTCGAAGGGCATCATAATCTTGTATGGTGCTGTGAAAGACAGATCTTCGAGAATGGTCTTGCCGTCTTTTAAGGCTGCGCAGGCGCTGATACGGGATATCTTTCCGAATTTGTTATCCATAGGCATTTTCCTTTACATTCCTTCCAGGAGTACGTTTTTCTTGATCCACTCTACCACTTTATCTACGTTCTCATCTCCGCGGATATTTGTAAACTGGAATAGTCTGTCACCACGCATTTTTTTGGAGTCTCTTTCCATTACTTCGAGACTTGCACCTACATATGGAGCCAGGTCTATCTTATTAATTACAAGAAGATCAGAACGTGTGATTCCAGGACCGCCTTTACGCGGAATCTTATCTCCTTCTGCTACATCAATGACGAAGATTGTTGCATCTACCAGCTCCGGACTGAATGTTGCAGACAGGTTATCTCCGCCGCTTTCGATGAAAAGAAGTTCAATATCAGGGAAGCGTTCCATCATCTCATCTACTGCTTCCAGATTCATGGAAGCATCTTCACGGATGGCTGTGTGAGGGCATCCGCCTGTCTCTACACCAATGATTCTCTCTACAGGAAGAACGCTGTTCTTTGCAAGGAACTGGGCGTCTTCTTTTGTGTAGATATCATTTGTGATGACACCAATGCTGTAATCCTTTGCCATCTTTCTTGACAGTGCTTCAATAAGTGCTGTTTTTCCGGAACCCACAGGTCCGGCAACTCCGATTTTTACGTATGACATAACCGATTTCCTCTTTTCTACTTTACTTGTTGATAGCTTCTTATAATCTGTTTACTGACTTTCCACATATTATTTTTGAAGATTTCATATTATACACATGATTCTGTTTCTATCCACGCTTGAACCTGGAATAAACTAATACCAAATTCAAGCTAAGACATATATAGCCTGGAATACAACTTCTCATGCTGGATTCCTCTGATATCAAATCCAGGTGCAGAGAGACATAAGTCCTCCTCGCTTCTGTTCATGATATCCTTTAATATCTCATCAAACTCACCATAGCATCCGCTCAGAAGCTGCTGCCCGGATGTCTGGCTGAGGGGGATTGTTTTTACGCAGTTGGTGACGATTGCAGATGTCTGGGCATATAGATAATGTGTCAGCGCCTCTTCCAGAGGAATCTGCATTTCCGCACAGAAAACTCCGTAAATACAGCAATGATTTACTGCTTTTCCCTTTCTTGCATCCAGATATTCTCTGAAAATCCCTGTTTCACTGATGGAAAGCCCTAGCTTTTCAATGGTTTTTGCGAAACGGGAACCCATTTTTCTGGCGGCTTCTCTCTGTTCCATAGGAATTCTGGATGCTTCCAGAAGTTCTTCCAGGTACAGAAGTTCCTGCAGATCTTTTTTCTCTGCAGCTTCGTATGCAAGTCTGGCTGCCAGAAGTTCTGTATATGCAAGATTCCATTTAATTTTGTGAGTGATGTACTCTCTGGCTGTTTCTGCATCGTGGACAATTCCACGCTGAATATAAGTCTCAAGTCCCTGGGAGTGGGAATATCCTCCGATAGGGAACAGCGCATCATTTACCTGTAGAAGATAGAACTGTTTTTCTGACATGAAGAACCTCCGTTGTTATTAATGATGATGATTATGAATACTTGCAGAAATTCTCCTGTCAAAGTCCAGCTTCAGCACTTCTTTATCCGCCTGAACTCCATGGATTTTCTGAAGCATAACAAGCATTGGCTCGTTATAAATCGTGATAAACGTATCATTCTCTCCCCAGAAAAGCGGTGCATGTCTGTTTCCGATTTCGTAGCAGACTTTTGCAGACATTTTCTCATGTCCCGGAGTCAGAGAAACACGGATAACTTCGCATGGCGGTGTATTTACCACTACAAGCTTCTCATCATCTGCGTAGATCACATCATCCTGATACAGACCTCTGGCGAGAATGGAATCGTCCATTCGGATTCCCACTTCTGTTCCTTTGTCTGTTATTTTTTTATGTATTTTCTTGAATGCTTCGTGCCATTCAATATCTACATATTCTATTGTTTTTCCTGTAGTATCAAAATCATGAAGCTTTCCCAAAACCTGTTCACACAGCATTATTTTCGACCTCCTGAATCTTACCAAATCTGAAGCAACATCATAACTCCAGGAACCCATGCAGTTACGATTCCTTCAAATACCTGAAGATATGGAACGAATTTTCCCAGTTTCTTTCCGCAGATGTCTTCTACGAAAGCAGTTCCCCAGAGAATTGCCCACAGATACCAGATTGCTGCCCAGCGCAGATCCGGTGTGATTCCCAGTGCAGTGCTTCCTGTAAATCCCTCGATTGTACCGAAGATCACCGCATTGATGGCTACAAAAGTAGAAAACCATGCAAATGGGATAGGGCTTGCTTTCAGGAATTTACTCAGGGCTACGAAAAGATAGGTAAAGCAAAACAGCAGTCCTGTTCCTGCTGCATAATAATTGCCCTGCACCAGATTGACAAAGTTAATAAATAAAGAAAGACCACCTGTAAAGATGTTCATAATGGCGGTTGATTTTCCGTCTACATTGTATAAAGAACACATACCGTTGTTGATCAGTACGATTCCTACGAACAAAAGACAAACTCCTAACATAATATTCTCTCCTCTCCTGCTTCTTCAGTATATTTTTCTGTTAAATCTGACAGGACTGTCATTATATTGTTTGGTAAGTTCTTATAAAAGTTCTCACAAAACTCCATAAATAACAGTCCTGCGAATATCATTTTTATGATCAGATAACCAGATTGTAACTATTCAGAATTTTTAGAACAGACTGTAAAGCTGTGTCAGCGGAAGCTTCTCTGCCGGTTTGGAAGTGATCTCTTCGCCGTCAACAGTAACCTTATATGTCTCCGGATCTACAGTCAGTTCCGGTGTTCTGTCGTTAAATACCATATCTTTTTTGCTGATATTTCTGCATCCCTTTACAGGTACTACAGTTTTCTCAAGACCGTATTTCTCTTTTACATTCTCATCCATGGCAGCCTGGGATACAAAGGTCAGGCAGGCTTCGTTCTTAGCTTTTCCATGAGCTGCAAACATTGGCTGATAGAGAACCGGCTGTGTAGTCGGAATGGATGCATTTGCATCGCCCATCTTAGATGCAATGATCATACCGCCTTTGATGATAATATCCGGTTTTGCACCAAAGAATACAGGATTCCAGAGAACGAGGTCTGCGAATTTACCTTCTTCCACAGAACCCACATACTGGGAAATACCGTGTGTGATTGCCGGATTAATGGTATATTTGGAGATATAACGTTTTACACGGAAATTATCATTGTCATGTCCTGCATCTTCCGGAAGTGCACCTCTCTCATCTTTCATCTTACTTGCTGTCTGCCAGGTACGTGTAATAACCTCACCTACACGTCCCATAGCCTGAGAGTCAGAGCTCATCATACTGAAGATACCCATATCATGAAGAACATCCTCTGCTGCGATTGTCTCAGGACGGATTCGGGAATCTGCAAATGCAACATCTTCCGGAATTCTCTTGTCAAGGTGATGGCAAACCATCAACATATCCAGATGCTCATCCAGAGTGTTTACTGTATATGGCATTGTTGGGTTTGTGGAGGATGGCAGTACGTTCGGAGCTGCTGCTGCGCGGATGATATCCGGTGCATGTCCACCGCCTGCACCCTCTGTATGATAAGTGTGGATGGTTCTGCCGCCGATGGCTGCAAGTGTATCTTCCACACATCCACCTTCATTTAATGTATCTGTATGGATGGCAACCTGTACATCATATTCATCTGCCACATTCAGACAGTGATTGATAACTGCAGGTGTTGCACCCCAGTCCTCATGAATCTTCAGTCCCATAGCTCCGGCCTTGACCTGCTCAATGAGAGGAGCTTCGTCTGAGCAGTTACCTTTTCCAAGGAAGCCTAAGTTCATCGGGTATTCCTCGGCTGCCTTTAACATCATTCTCAAATTCCATGGTCCTGGTGTACAGGTAGTTGCATTTGTACCGTCTGCAGGGCCTGTACCACCTCCGATCATAGTAGTTACACCACTGTATAATGCACAATCGATCTGCTGTGGGCTGATGAAATGGATATGGGTATCAATTCCACCTGCAGTTACGATCATTCCTTCTCCTGCAAGTGCTTCTGTAGATGCACCCACTGTCATTCCGGGTGTCACACCATCCATGATGTCCGGATTTCCGGCTTTACCGATTCCTGCGATTTTGCCGTCTTTGATACCGATATCTGCTTTTACGATTCCTGTAGAGTCTACGATCAATGCATTGGTAATTACCAGATCCAGATCTCCGTCTTTACTGCAGGTTTTTACAGACTGTCCCATACCGTCACGGATTGTCTTGCCGCCGCCGAACTTTACTTCGTCTCCATAGGTTGTATAATCTTTTTCTACCTCGATCACAAGGCTTGTATCTGCCAGACGTACCTTATCTCCTGTAGTCGGGCCATACATTGCCGCATATTTGCTTCCGGAAATTTTTGTACTCATTATTGTCCCTCCTTACAGAAATCCTTTTAATTTCGCAGTTTCCATGGATGCTGCTTTTGTATCGTCAGTTGCCTGGGCGCGGGTGAGATCATTCAGTCCAAATACTCTCTGTCTGCCGCCCATTTCTGTAAGCTGAACCTCTTTTTCTTCACCCGGCTCAAATCTTACAGATGTTCCTGAAGGAATGTCCAGATGATATCCATAGGCTTTTTCCCTGTCAAAAGAAAGGCATTTATTTACTTCAAAGAAATGAAAATGAGAACCGACCTGAACCGGTCTGTCGCCTTTGTTTGCCACTGTTACTGTCACTGTTTTCTTGCCTTCATTAAGTGTGATCTCACGATCTGCGGCCATAATTTCACCGATCTTCATGCTCATTCTCCTCCTTACTGAATTGGATTATGTACTGTCACAAGCTTGGTTCCATCCGGGAATGTTGCCTCTACCTGGACTTCACCGATCATATCAGCAACACCGTCCATTACGTCATCCTTTGTAAGAATCTTGGTTCCAAGCTGCATCAGCTCTACTACTGTTTTACCATCTCTTGCAAGCTCCAGGAGTTCAGAACTGATATACGCAAGTGCCTCCACGTAATTCAGTTTCAGACCTCTTTCCTTTCTCTCTTTTGCAAGATTTCCTGCCATATGAAGCATTAATTTTTCCTGTTCTTTGGGATTCAGCCTCATGATATTCCTCCTCTCGAATTGTGCGGATTATAATATGCAAAAAAGAGCAGACAATGGGATTCTTTCTCAGACCCCATTGTCTGCTCTTTGCACGAAAATTTTTATATAGGGGATTATAACTTGTGTTTCTTTGATGGTCAAGATGTTTTTTGTGAACTTTTTGTTTCTTCTTCTATTTCCATTATTCTGCTACAAGTCTGACCAATTTTCCAGATATCTTTGTTTAATTCTCCCCTTGACGATAAGCGCCCCCAAAGGTGTATCATAGTTTTGTGTTAAAGGAGGTAAACTATTATGTTTGAGACATTAGGAGAAAAGGCTGAAGAAAAAGCAATGGTGCAGTTCCTTGAACGCTTTACGGACTATCCATTTCTGGTAAGGTTCAAGAATTCCGAATATCCAATCGGAGAGGGAGAACCCACATTTACAGTAAATTTTAAGAAAACAATTCCTCTGGCCGAGCTGCTAAAAAGCACTTCCCTGGCATTAGGCGAGGCTTATATGCGGGGAGATCTGGATATTGAAGGAAATCTTTACGAGGCACTGGATCATTTTCTGGGACAGATGGGTAAATTTTCTACCAATGAATCTGCTCTGAAAAAAATCATGTTCAGTTCTACATCCAAAAAGAATCAGGAAAAGGAAGTCACCAGCCACTATGATATCGGAAATGATTTTTATAAATTATGGCTGGACGAAACCATGAGTTATTCCTGTGGCTACTTCATTCATGAAGATGACTCTTTATATCAGGCACAGGTCAATAAAGTAGATTATATTCTGAAAAAGTTGCATCTGGAAGAAGGTATGAGTCTTCTTGATATCGGCTGCGGATGGGGTTTTCTGCTGATTGAGGCTGCAAAAAAATACAAAGTACATGGTACAGGAATCACTTTAAGCCACGAACAATATACAGAATTCCAAAAGCGCATCAAAGCCCAGGGCCTGGAAGATTATCTTACAGTGGAACTGATGGATTACCGCGATCTGCCAAAGCATGACTATCAGTTTGACCGGGTAGTCAGTGTGGGAATGCTGGAACATGTTGGCCGTGACAATTATCAGCTCTTCCTTGACTGTGTAGAGAAAGTTCTGAAGCCGGGCGGATTATTCCTGCTTCATTTTATCAGCGCGCTGAAAGAACATCCGGGAGATCCATGGATCAAGAAATATATCTTTCCAGGCGGAACCGTTCCCAGTCTGAGAGAAATCCTGAATCATATGGCAGAGGACAATTTCCACACTCTGGACATTGAAAATCTGCGTCTGCATTACAATAAAACTCTGCTCCACTGGGAAAAGAATTTCCGTGATAATATAGAAAAGGAAAAGACCATGTTTGATGAATCCTTCCTGCGTATGTGGGAACTTTACCTGTCAGCATGTGCTGCAACCTTCCATAACGGAATTATTGATCTGCACCAGATTCTGATGACTAAAGGAATCAATAATGATCTGCCAATGACACGCTGGTATTAAAATAACTGCCTGGATTTCAAAAATAAAAATCCAGGCAGTACATAGATAATATTTTTTTATTCTAGATCTTCTCGATTTTATTCCGCATCTTCAACATTTTTCCATCTAGCCGGGCGATTTCCTCAGCATATTCTTTTAGCTCTGCTGCCACTTCTTCGTTCTCACTTTTCTTATAATACAACTGATATTCCAGCACAGACCAATAATCCATAGCAAGGGTTCTGAGCTGAATTTCTACCGGTTCCTTCTGCGGTCCATCAGCAGAATAGATTGGTACCTGCACAATGAGATGGAGGCTTCGATATCCATTTTTCTTGGGATCTTTTATATAATCTTTGATCTTAAGAATTTCAATATCTTTCTGCAGCTTTAAAAGTTCTACGACCTCATAAATCTCATCCTCAAAAGGACAGACCACACGAATTCCATTCATATACTCAAATATCCCGTTCTCTTCTGGTTCTTTTCCCTTCTATCTTCGTCTCATCACGCATGATTTCTCCCCTCCGGAGAACTGGAACTGTTCTTCTTTTGTATATGGATATATTAACACGAAAACCTGGACCTTACAATTCTTCCATAACATTCTCTTGCAAAATCTCCCTTTCCAATTTACGATATATCTATTATCTGTCTGGAATGACAGTGAAGGAAGTAATTATAGTATAATATGGCGTTTTACAAGATTTTTCATAAAATATCCCAACATTTATACAGTCATATTTTTTGTAAAATAAGATGTGCCTGATAAGAGACAGTCAGAACCAATTGTCTCCTGTCAGGTAATTAAAATTTCCCCAATATGCCACTCTGCTCAATGCCTTAAAACTTCTTATGCCATTCCATTCACTGTTTTATACTTATACAGCATCTCTGCATGGTTCTGTTCCTCAATCTGGATATCTGCCAGC
Source organism: Blautia sp. HCP3S3_C4 (assembly GCF_052064095.1). Classification (NCBI taxonomy): domain Bacteria; kingdom Bacillati; phylum Bacillota; class Clostridia; order Lachnospirales; family Lachnospiraceae; genus Blautia; species Blautia sp. HCP3S3_C4. The sequence goes on along the minus strand of NZ_JBQHWF010000005.1, from coordinate 151,831 downwards.
AGCTTGCGTACACCACTATCGCCAAAGGCAAATACATCATCATTGTATGTTCCTGACACCAGCTTCTCTGTACCAATACAGTCTGTTGCAAGAAACGCATCGTGCTCTTTGTCTTCCGGTGAACTCATAGCTGTATAGACCGCTTTTGGCTGATAATCTCTGCCTGATCTGTCATTACAGTTACATTCAGGCACACTTCCGGAAAGAATCATTGACAAAGACTCATAATGCTTCTGTTCTTCCTGCTGGATATTCCGGAAAAGATTTTTAAGCTCCGGGTCTCTGGCCTGTTCTGCGTATTTTCCATACTTTTCCACACAGCTTTTCTCTTGTGTCTGAAGATCTTCGATTACTGAACGTTCCTTTTCTTTTAAAATCATAGTCTGTTGTCTCCTTTTTTAAGAAATACTGTATTTTGTTACATGAAAATAGTATGGATAAAAAATGCTTTTTTATTCTCTGTATCATGACTTATCACAATTTCAGAGAATATTTTGTTCCAACACCACTGTATCAGAGTGAATTTCTGTTTACTTTATGATATACTTATATGCACGATAAAAGTTTTAAACTTAGGAAGATTTATAATGAAACGAATTGATTTTGAAAACGGAACTGTAACCAACAATATATTAAGCGCTGCGCTTCCCATGCTGGTAGCACAGATATTGAATCTTTTATACAACATTGTGGACCGTATCTATATCGCCAGGATCCATGATATAGGAACAACTGCACTTGGCGCTGTGGGCTTATGCTTTCCGATCATCATGATCATTACTGCTTTCAGTAATCTCTTTGGTTCCGGAGGTGCACCAATTTTCTCTATCAACCGCGGAAAAGGAGATTCCAGGACTGCTGACATGATCATGAATACTGCTTTCACCATGTTATGTGGAAGTGCTGCTGTGCTGATGCTGATCGGATTTCTTTTTGCCCGCCCCTTACTGACTCTGTTTGGTGCTTCAGATGATGCTCTGGTTTATGCGTATCCCTATCTTATGATTTACCTTCTGGGTACTCTCCCTTCCATGATAGCAACAGGAATGAATCCTTTTATCAATGCACAGGGATATGCCATTATCGGTATGCTGTCAGTAACAGTCGGTGCAGTGGCAAATATTATTCTCGATCCAATTTTTATTTTTGTTCTGGATATGGGGATTAAGGGTGCAGCGATTGCTACTGTCATCTCTCAGATTCTCTCTGCCTTGCTTGTATTTTATTTTCTTCATGGAAAATCAGAATTGAAGGTAAGATGGATTCATATAAATGAGATTTCTGAGTGCACCAGACATGCCAGGGATATCATCAGTCTGGGGTCTGCCGGATTTATCATGCAGCTGACTAACAGCCTGGTAAGTATCTGCTGCAATAATGTTCTTTCCGTGACAGGCGGTGATATTTATATCTCTGTCATGACTATTATATCCAGTGTTCGCCAGATGGTGGAGACTCCTATCCATGCGATCAATGAGGGAACCTCTCCTGTTCTCAGCTACAATTACGGAGCCAGACGTCCTGACAGGGTAAAGAAAGCAGGGGGTGTTCTGATCATTATGGTTCTGATCTATACAGGTATCATGTGGAGCGTCATTCTCATTGCCCCTGAATTTCTGATCGGGATCTTCAGTTCAGACAAACTGCTATTAAAGGATGCAGTTCCTGCACTGAAGCTTTACTTCGCAGCCTTTATTTTTATGGATCTGCAGTATATCGGTCAGACAGTGTTTAAATCATTAAATAAAAAAAAGCAGGCTATTTTTTTCTCCCTGCTTCGTAAAGTATTTATCGTGGTTCCGCTGACTTATTTCCTGCCCTATGGATTACACATGGGTACAGATGGCGTGTTTATGGCAGAGCCGGTATCCAATGTGATCGGTGGTTCTCTGTGTTTTATTACCATGCTGGTTACAATCTTACCTGAATTAAACAAAATGGGAAACTCCCGATAAGCAGAAAAGTCCTCAGTATTTATCCATTTTTAACTATCGCATAACTTTGCAGAAATTGTAAAAAGGATAAACAATGAGGACTTTTATTTAACTGAACATGAGAGTTCTTTACATAGCTTCATATATTTCCCAATATAATATTAATCAGGTTCTTATCGAGCATGATCGTCCGGTTCCATGGGTTGAGGATGATTCCCTCAATCTCATTTACCTGTAATGCTGAATGAAAAAGCTGATCTATGTCTGTCAGAAAAGTGGATTGTACGCTTCCGCCGCCTTTCAGTTCTTCCTCAAAGCTTGTAAATGCCGCCCACCAGACTTTACCATCTCCGGTTTTCACTGTGCCGATCCGGAGCTGGTTGTCTCCTGTGGGCGGTTCTACTGCAAGGATAAGCTGACCGTTTTCTCTCATTCGCCTGCGGATTACAGTCAGTGTATGTGCCAGCATTTCCTGAGTGGCTTCCTGCTGCAGAGCAGCGATCGCCTGCTCTATTTTTTCATTTCCCTGAAGACCTTTATCCTGATTTACATTCTTATTATCGCTCATATTAATATCTCTTTTATGCCTTTCATCGTTTTATTTCCAGTGTATTTTCTAAATTTTTCAGCTTTTTGATGGCTTTCTCAGGATCTCATGCGGTGCCTCTATCTCATTTGCCAGCGTATGTTCTGTCAGCTCTGATAACAGTTTCAGCTTCTTATTGAGCAGAGGCCGCATACAGTTCGGAACATGTTCCTGGTGTGCTCTGTGGATTGCCACACATTCCTTGCAGTTTCCGTGATAACGACAGGCCTTCTGGCAGGAACAGTGATCCTTCTCCTTGTATTCTTCACGAAATTCTGCCGCGAATTCCTCCTGCAGACGCAAACCCTCTGCACGGTTTCCTTTATGAAACTCAGCCATTGCGTCTAATTCCTTCTGATTTCCTTCAATCTTCATATGTTGAATTTCCTTTCCCAACCTTCATTACGGATTTTCTGCTTTACTTAAGATCTCTTTTTGCGTTCTCTGCTCTTGTTCTTAATTTTTAATCCTGTTTATATTTCACAGCAGTTCCATATGCAATCACTTCTGCTGCCCCTGACATTACCTGGGAGGAGCCGTATTTTACACCGATCACAGCATCCGCATTCATCTCTTTGGCTTCATCCACCATACGCTTGGTGGCAATCTGTCTTGCCTCATTGAGCATTTCCGTATAGCCAGTGATCTCTCCGCCTACCAGAGTCTTCATCCCTGCCATGAAATCTTTTCCTACATTTTTTGTCTGTACAACTGTTCCCTTTACAATTCCCAGTGCCTCAAACTCTACACCCGGAATGTATTCAATACTTAGAAGCTTCATCCTCTTCTCCTCCTTCAATCTCTTTCATGCGTCCTGCAAGTGCTGCCAGAATTCCTCCGATGATCACAACCGGTATGGCGATCAGGAATATCAGCAGTCCGGTCGGTATGGGATCTTGTGTATTTGCCCACAGCATAAGCCCTATGGTAAATCCCATAAGCAAGATCATAACTACTGCTCCAATGATCGCTCCTGTCCTTCTTTTCTTACGGATATCTGTTTTCTTTATATCCATAAACCTTGCACCCTCTTTCTCCATCTGCTCGATTTCTTCCAGACAGTTCTCGGCATTCAAGGTATCCAGAGACTGATGCTCTGCTATCAGGCGCTGGCACATTTCCTGCATTTTCACAAGGCCCTCCCTGCGGCGTTCCAGTTCTCCCAGGTGCTGTTCCAGACAGACCTGCAGGCTTTTCCTCTTTTCAAAAAGAGCTCTCATCTCTTCTATTGAAATATCCATCTTCCGGAATAATTTGATTTCCTGAAGTCTGGCAATGTCTGCCCTATGATATTCCCGGTATCCGTTCTCTGCACGCTCCACATTCAGGAGACCCTGCTCTTCATAAAAACGGATATTCTTTCTGGTGATGCCTACCAGCTCTTCCACCTGTTTGATCTTCATACTGCTACCTCTTGCTTTCCTGACAGCAGATACAGTTGATCTGCTGCCCTGTCTGTGCTTCATTTATACTGCTTCCACAAGGAGGAAGGTCAAGTATTTTTTGAAAAAAATCAGAAAAAATATAGTTTCCGGCAGGGGGAATCTTTTAAGCTCCTGTACGGTCTGAACCTCTCATAATTGTGATCAGAGAGCTGAGCAGCAATAACATGGGATAAAACAATTTCGGCATGATCTGAAATGCAGAAATCTCATCACCCAGTTCGTTCACTGCTGAGATTGCAACCAGCATCTGTGCACCATATGGAATCACTCCCTGGAAAACACAGGAAAAAGTGTCCAGTATGGAAGCTGTCTTTCTCGGTGTAATCCCATACTCCTCTGCCATTTCCTTTGCGATAGGGTTTGCCATTACAATTGCCACTGTATTATTGGCAGTGGCAATATCCATAGTTCCTACCAGAAGTCCCATTCCAAGCTGTCCGCCCTTCTTTCCGCGGAAAATTTTATGGATCCAGCCAAGAAGCGCATCGAATCCACCATATTCACGAATCAGCGCACACATTGCAGCTACCAGGATTGCCACCATACAGGTCTCAAACATTCCGGATACACCGGATCCCATATTTTTCAGAATCTCTACAGGTGTGGTATGTCCTCCGATCAGCATGATAAATGCTCCGGATATGATCCCTGTCAGCAATACCACAAACACATTGATTCCAACAATTCCTCCGATTAACACCAGCACATATGGTATTACCTGTGTCAGATGATAGGGCTGGATCACACGACCCTGGATTTCTGTCTGAAATGACAGGATCAGAATCAAAATCAGCGTGGCAACAGCTGCTGGAAGAGCGATCCAGAAGTTTTCCCTGAATTTGTCTTTCATCTCACATCCCTGACCATTACATGCAGCAATCGTCGTATCTGAAATAAAAGAAAGATTGTCTCCAAACATAGCTCCACCCATAACAGAAGCCACACAAAATGCCAGATCAAATCCCGATGCTGTGGAAACTGCTGCTGCGATCGGTGTCAGTAGGGTAATGGTTCCCACAGAGGTTCCCATGGCCACAGACACAAAACAGGCAACTATAAACAGCACAGATACTGAAAATCTGGCAGGTATCAGGCTCAGCATACAATATGCAACACTCTCAGCACTGCTTCTTCCCACAACTCCTACAAAAGATCCGGCTGCAAGGAAGATCAGAAGCATGGTGATGATATTTTTGTCCCCAACTCCCTGTGCCATGATTTCCAGTTTCTTATCAAAATCCAGTGCTCTGTTCTGCAAACAGGCAACCAGGATTGCAGCCAGAAATGCTACTACGATCGGCACATTATAAAATCCCATGGGGATTTCCATCACATACTCAAACAAAATGCCCAGTCCAAGGTATAATACAAGAAATACACCAATGGGAAGCAAGGTAATTCCTTTTCCTTTTCTCATCTTTCATCCTCTTTCTACCATAATCTCTTTATGGTTATATAATCACCCTGCTATTCTATCATACCCACAGCTTTCCCGCCATAATATTTCTCACAGCTTTGGCTGATAGCGCATATCCGATACATTGTAAACCGTCACAAAGGCCTTTGGATCTTCATGATTGATGTAAGCCATCAGCTTCTGATATTCTGTTTTGTCTACGATCGTGATGATCTCATTGCGTTTCTTCATATTATAGGCACCTGTCGCTTCATAGATCGTCGCTCCGCTGTGCAGATCTTCGATAATGAATTTACGCAGTTCTTCCTCTTTCTGAGTGATGACACAGACACGACGTTTAATATTATGGTCAAAGATAAAGTGATCCAGAACCATTCCATTAAAGTATGTTCCGAGAATACTCAGCACCACTGTCTTCTTATCATATACCAGCGCTGCTGAAAGAGCCACGCACATACCGGAAAGAGACATTGCTTTTCCCAGTTCCATGTGAAGATATTTGTTCATGATCTTTGCCACAATATCCAGTCCGCCTGAGGATGCATTTCTGTTAAAAAGAATGCTCAGTCCTACGCTAACCACCAGGATATAGCACAGCACATCCAGCTCCTGACTGTTGGTCATAGAGCCAAAATCCGGAAATACTTTCTCAAATAATCCGAGAAATAAAGGCAAAACGATGCTGGTGTAAACCGTTTTTACGCCAAATTCGCGTCCGCAGGTAAAGAAGCCAATGATCAGAAGTACCACATTCAAAATCATGGTGATTGCAGACAATGGTAAAGGTACAAAGTTTGATAACACGATACCAAGACCGGAGATACTGCTTACAGAGGTATGGCTCGGCACCAGGAAGAAATAAACTGCTGCCGCAATGATTGCTACCGCACCTGTCAGGATCAGCGCTTCCTTTATGATATCTGCATAATTTAGTTGTTTTTTCATAGTTAGGTTTCCTGTCTTTCTTTCCATATTCTTGTTCTATTGTAACATATGGAAAGAGAATGTCCATCAGCAATTACAAAAAGAGGCTGCCTTCCATGACAACCTCTTTATAAATCCTTATAACCTATAGAAATCTCTAAAATTCGCTTTCATATTTTAGATCGTGTTTGAAAAATACTCTAATATTTTATCCTAACGGCTCTGTATGTTCTTCAGATAAATAAGCTTTCTGTTCTTCCTCCGGAGCTTCCCAGATTGTTGTTGTAGTTCCATCCTTATCTACATATACTTCTTTTATCTCATCTTTCTTCAGAATATCATGAATATGATCATATGGATAAAAAATACAGCTTACATATTTTTCCCACAAACTCTGCTCAAAATAAATAGTCATTACACCTGTTTCCCTGCATCTTTGTAGCTGATATATGTAACGTGTTTATTCATAAAAGTGAACACTGCCACAAAGCAAATTACGGTTGCTGCTATGGAAAGCAGGATTGTTTTTATCTTTCTTTTCTTTAAAAATTTTCTGAAACTCTTCAGAATGTAAAAGATTCCTTAAGTTAATAACATTGTGAAAAATCAAGGCTCAGAATTCCAAGAAGTTATTGTTCACCTTGCATATTTAAGTGTGTTTATCATAACATTACTACCGCATATTGCCCATAAAATAATCTGTCCAAAATCTATAAATTTCTGTCTTTCATGTTTTATCATATAAAAAAAGACTGCCTTTTACGACAGCCTTTTAATCACTCGCACTGATACTACAAATTCATAAGATATTCAATCTCTCGATGTTTAACACTTACTCCCCATAGAGAACCGCAATTGCTTCATATGGCTGCATCATATGCGGTTTATGGTTCTCATAATTGGAAATAAGTACAGTTCCCTCATTTATGTTTGCCAAAGTACACTCTGCTTCTTCCTGTGTAAAATTACATATTACTAGCAGTTTTTGTCCACCTAATATTCGTTCATATGCAAAGATGCGTTCATCTTCAGGAAGTAGAAGATTGTAATGCCCATCTATGATAATATCGTATTCTTTCCTCAGTTGAATCAATTTTTTATAATAATGAAACACAGACGATTTATCGGAAATCTGTGATTCCGCATTGATTTCCTTATAATTCGGATTTACCTTAATCCATGGTGTACCCACAGTAAATCCGGCATTGGGGGAATCACTCCATTGCATAGGTGTTCTTGCATTATCACGACCTCTTAATCCCAGATAACGAATCATGTCTTCCTTACTTATCAAACCCGATTCTGTTAATTCACGGTAATTATCTATACATTCAATATCCTTATAATCATCAATACTGTCAAAATAGATATTGGTCATTCCCAGTTCTTCACCTTGATAAATATATGGTGTTCCCTGCATCATATGAAGACAGGTAGCCAGCATTTTTGCTGAAATCTCACGAAACTCAGAACTGTCATTTCCGTATCTGGAAACTGCCCTGGGCTGATCATGATTGTCCCAATACAGGCTGTTCCATGCCTTTCCTTCCAGTGCCGTCTGCCACTTGCTCATCACCTGCTTCAACTCCAACAACGGTACCGGATTATCTGTCCACTTACCATAAGGTCCATTTGCCAGAAAAGCGTGTTCAAACTGAAACACCATGTTTAATTCTGACCCATCAAGATTTGCATATTTTTTTGCCTGTTCAATAGTGACACCAGCTGTTTCTCCTACAGTAATCAAATCGTATTTTGACAATACTTCCTTATTCATTTCTCTGAGAAATTCATGTATTCTTGGTCCATTGCAGATGTAAGGGTCACTGTCTCCGTACAAACCGCCTTTGCACTCCCCGTCTGGAAATGTCTGTACTTTCGAAAGCAGGCTGATAACGTCCATACGGAATCCGTCGATTCCTTTTTCGCACCACCAGTTCATCATATCATATATTTTATGACGAACCTCCTCATTTTCCCAATTAAGATCAGGCTGTTTCTTTGAGAACAAATGCAGGTAATACATTCCTGTATGTTCGTCAAATTCCCAGGCAGAGCCTCCAAAGCACGCTCCCCAGTTATTTGGTTCCTTTCCATTCACAGGGTCTTTCCAAATATAATAATCCCTGTATGGATTATCTTTGGATTTTCTGCTTTCCACAAACCATGGATGTTCATCTGATGTATGATTCACAACAAGATCCATCATGATTTTCAGACCTCGCTTATGTGCTTCCTGTAGCATTCTGTCAAAATCTGACATTGTTCCAAAATCATCCATAATATCCTGATAATCAGAAATGTCATACCCATTGTCGTCATTAGGAGATTTATAAACAGGAGAAAGCCACAGTACATCCACTCCAAGTTCTTTTAAATAATCAAGCTTCTCAACAATACCGTTTATATCACCAATCCCATCTCCGTTGCTATCCATAAAACTTCTTGGATAAATCTGGTATACCACACTTTTTTTCCACCACTGATTTTTCACACTCATATTTTTATCCTTTCACTGCTCCTTCTGTTACGCCTTTAACAATATACTTCTGACAACACAAATAAAAAATAATAATTGGTATCATACACAAAACTAATCCTGCCGTAGCTAAATCCCATTTCTTTGCGAATTGTCCAAAAAATAAAAATGTTTTTAATGGCAATGTCTGAATCCCTTCCTTATTGATTACAAGAGATGGAAGAAGATAGTCGTTCCAGGTTGACATTACATTTAAAATTGCCACTGTCACAATGATTGGCTTTAACAAAGGCAGAACTATGCAGAAAAATCTTCTGAACATTCCGCATCCATCAATTGTAGCAGCTTCTTCTAATTCCAGTGGAATATTTTTAATAAATCCATGAAACAGGATAATTGCCATAGAGCATCCAAATCCCTGATACATAAAAATCAAACCCGGAGTGTTTAATAAATGAAGTTGTCCCATATTCCGAATAAGCGGAAGCATAACACATTGAAACGGAATCAGCATTGCAGAGGCAAAAATCATAAAAATAACATTACTCGCCCTGGTTTTATATCTTACCAGCGCCCAGGCTGCAAGTGAAGAAATAAAAATGATAATAACAACCGTTAGTCCTGTTATCTTTAGAGAATTCGTAAATGAATTAAAAAAATTCAACCTGTCAAACGCCTTTATATAATTTTCAACAGACCATGTTTCCGGAAAATTAATAGCATTTTTATAAATATCCCGCAAAGGTTTGAATGAATTAATCGCCAGAACATAAATTGGAAACAAAAACGCAATGGAGAGTATTACTCCCAGCAATTGCATAAATATTTTTTCTATACGTTTTGCCCACATTACATTTCCACCTCCATCTTTTTACTGCAATACAACTGCGTCAACGATACAATTGCAATGACAATAACAAAAATCAGCGCCTTTGCCTGTGCGCGGCCCAGATCATTTTCTCCAAATGCAGTACGGTAAATATTCATACATACCATCTGTGTAGAGCCATAAGGTCCACCGTTTGTTAAAGCCAGGTTCTGGTCATAAAGTCTGAAGGTACCTGAAAGTGTCAGAAAGAAACCAATTGTAAATGCCGGCATACATAATGGCAATATCAAATTTTTTAAACGCTGCAGTCTTCCTGCACCATCAATTTCTGCAGCCTCAATCAGATTATCAGGAATACTCTGCAGCTGTGCTATATACACGATCATCATATATCCCGCCTGCTGCCAGACAACTACAATCATTAATCCAACGGTAGATGTAAATGGTGTAGACAACCATCCCTGAAGCCATGAAATATTTAGTGATTTTCCTAAGTAATTGAACCCCTGTGTAAACACAAACTGCCATGCAAATCCAAGAAGGATACCTCCAATCAAGTTGGGCATAAAGAACACAGTACGAAACAAATTAGCTCCCCGAATTTTCTGTGTGACCAGCAGTGCAAGTGCAAATCCAAGAAGATTAACCAGAATAACTGCTACAACAGAAAATTCTGCCGTATAAAGAAAATCCCGCCAGAACACTTTATCACTGATAAGTCCCCTGTAATTCTCAAGTCCGGCAAAACTGACAGGTTTATTCATTCCATTCCAATCCGTAAAAGAATATAATAAACCTGTAATTGCCGGAATCAGAACTACCATAGCAAAACAGATGAGGGCAGGAAGCACGCAAATCCAAAACCCTGACTTAGATTTTTTCATTATTATATCCACTCCTATTCCAAAAGGATGCCGTCATTTACTATAACGGCATCCCATTATTTTACTTACTTCTGGCCTTTGACCAGGCATCTTTACAGTCGCTTACAACTTCGTCCCATGTTTTTTCACCTGAAACATAAGCCTGTACACCGTTTCCAAAGACATCACCAAAGCCAGCTGGAAAAGCATTAAATATCCATGATGTTGTGTTGCCTTCATCCAAATATTTTTTTACAACTTTTCCAAGTGCGTCTTCCGGTTCCACACCATCGTAATTTGAGAAAGCAGGAACGGACATCATCTTATGAACAACCATATCTTTTCCTTCATCAGACTGAAATAACCAGTTTAAAAAATCCTTTGCCGCTTCTTTCTCTGCATCCGAAGCACCGCTGTATACATTGTAACAGCAAGGCACACCTACTGCCAGTTTTCCACTGACCACATCACCTAAAGGTATAGGAATAATTCCAAGATTATCTGCAACTTCCGGATTTACATCTGACATTTCTGTATTGATCCAGTTACCCTGCTGCAAAACTGCAATTCTTTCAATTGCAAGACCTCCGCCAACGCTCTGTGAATAATCGCCAGAAAGAAGTTCAACCGGATTATCTGCTGCAGCTGTATACTTCACCTGAAAATCGATAATCTGCTTCAATTCCTCTGCATTTGTGAATTTCAGTTCCTTTGCCTCGTAGGCTGCATTTTCATCCGGGAATTCCTGGTTTAATCCGGTATTAATCGTATGACATCCGGTAATCCAGTTTTCTTTTACCGGAAAATCCATAACAGCTTCCAGATCTGGGAACTCATCCTTTAAGTCTCCATTATCAATCATGGTTTTTAATTTGGAAAAAGCTGTATCTATTTCTTCATACGTTTTAAGACTTTCCCCATCAATTCCTGCTGCCTCAAATATTTTCTTATTATATATATATCCATATCCTTCCATTGCATAAGGAAGTCCCAGAACCTTGCCCTCTGCATTAGTGGATCCTTGTGCTGCTGCCTCTGTCATGTAAGGTACCCATGGCTGATCTGAAAGATCTTCCATATTCTCTCCCCACTCATCCCAATTCAGAGGACCCTGAAGAGTAAAAATGGTTGGCATATTTCCACCATTTAATCTGGTTTTAAGAGTACCGTCATAATCATCACCACCGCCGACTGTTTCCATTACAACTGTAACATTAGGATGTAATTCCATGTAACGGTCGGCAGCTTCTAACATTGCATCATGTATTTCTACCTTTCTTCCCATAATACTGATAGTTACATCTTTTCCTCCTGCAACCTCATCTTTCTTTTCTTCGGCATATGCAGTAGCTGCAGAACAGGTAAGAGCAGTAAAACTCATCATAGCTGCTAATCCAATGGAAATCACTTTTTTTGTTTTCATCAATTTTTCCTCCTCTATATTTCTTTGGTTTTGCGCTAAACCTTTAATGTAATTTGTATTATAAATGCTTTTTCACAATAATTCAATAGGTTTTCTGCAAAACTATAGCAATACACAATACATTTCAACTGCTTTTGTGAAATATAACTAAAAAGGAACCAAATCTCCCCAGATCTGATTCCTTTTGTTATTTCTATTCTCCTTTTCTTACTGACTCTCTTACAACCAACTGTACGGCGATCTTTATATTTCTCTCTTCCTCCGGCAATTTCTCTCGGTTTATCAGTCTCAGCAATAATTGCATAGCAGTTGAAGCTTTTAACCCAATATTCTGGTGAACCGTAGTTAACCTGGGGTGAATAAGTTCTGCATAAAAGGTATCATCAAACCCTGTTATCGATATATCCTCAGGTACCCTGACTCCCTTATCAATAAAATAATCGACAGCATCTATAGCGAGATAATCAGAAATAAATGCGAGTGATCCCGCCTCCCTGAACCTGGGGAGCAGTTCATCATATTGTAATCTGCGTACTTCTTTTCTCGACGAAAGTAAGATTAATCTTTCTTCCTTTTTGCACTCTCCAAATGCCTCTGTCATCGCTCTTTGAAATCCGGCAAATCGACACTGATCCATCTCTGCAGTATTTTCTGTCAGAAACAGTGTTTTCCTGAATCCATGATCTGCCCAATACTTTCCAAGCTGATAGGCTCCATCAAAATCATCCGTCCCCACATTTACCACCAGTTCAGGGTCACTCACATATGTATCAATAGCAACTGTTGGTTTTTTCAGCATTTTTTTTAATGTTTTATGGCTCTTTTCGGTCCATCCCAGGACAATAAGACCATCTACATTCCATCGCGAAGTCACCTCAGCAACTTTCCGGCAATCATCACCTCTGATAATCATCATATAGTAACCGGCATTTTCAATTTCACTGGAAATTTGTCCAACAAATGTACTGACAAATGGATCCTGCATGGCATTTTCACCATGAAGATAATCAAAACCTATTACCAATCCAATAATATGAGAAGTATTCTGTGACAAAAGCCGGGCACCCATATTAGGAATATACCCCACCTCATCAAGTATACTGCTGATTTTCTGTGCTGTTTCCTGCGATACCCTCTTTGTATTTCCGTGAATAACATTTGACACTGTAGTAGGACTTACTCCGACCATATTTGCAATATCTTTTACACGAATCATGATTTCCTCCCAAAACATTACAAGTCACTTTAAATTTATTATACAATTTTGTCTGAAATTTTCAATTTCAAAAATCATAATTTCCTGATGCTTCCAACTACTGAAATCTTCATATTCTGCTCTCTTCTTTGACATGTACCTGGTTATAGGGGATTTCTATTCCATTGGCATCAAATGCCTCTTTGATCAACTGATTCAGACGCCATTTAACAGACCAGTATTTATCTGTCGCTACCCACACACGAAGTCCCATGATCACCGCGTTCTCACCTAATTCGTCAACAAACCTCACCATCCCCTTGTCATCCTTGGTATCCTCATCATTATGGAGAATCTCCTCCAGAATTTCTTTTGCCTTCTGGATACCGGAATCATAGGATATCCCTACCTTGATTTCCAGCTTACGAAGATCCCTGGCTGTCACATTTGTAATAATGCTGTTTGAAAGCGTGCCATTGGGGATCACAATATGCTTATTATCTATGGAAAGCAGTGTCGTATAACAGATTTCGATTTTATACACAGTTCCCTCACAGCTTGTCTGCTGGGCAATAATAATATAATCCCCTACCTGAAACGGCTTAATTTACCCAGAGAGAGATGGAGGATATACCGCTCCCCATCATGGTCTATATCTTCTCGCAATTCTAAGCCTTGATTTTTCAAGGTTTTTTCTTTGTTCATAACTAAAATTCCCCCATTTTTTTCTAAAAAATACTTGACAAATCCCTCCCAAAATGTGGCGTTTCACGCCTTGATCAATAAGAAATATCTCTTACGGCTCTGCCGATTATATTATTTTTGAAATGGAGGCATTATCATGTTACCTGTTTATTCACCTGAATCACATTCCCTTTACCAGGACTTCCTTATCTCTAATTTTTTACTTTATTATCCAGATCCTTTTTCTATATCCAGACAGACATGGAAGATCATCGTACAGTTCTGGCATCTGGATCTTTCCCAGACTACAAGCATCCTTTTGGGTTCTTATTCTAAATTCGGATCTGCTCCACGAGATCCAGTTTCCATGCTGCGTTCTTACCTGCTTTCTATTAAACTCAAGATCACTTCCATTACTGATTGGGTATCCAGACTCAAAGAATGTCCTTTATATGCGATCATCAGTGGATTCTCCCCTGATGATGTGCCAGGCATCGGTACCTTTTACGATTTCTTCCGGCATATCTGGAACTCTGAACAGAAACATCTTTCTGTCCAGCTCAGACATAAAAAGAAGAAAACCCCAAAAGGAAAAAACAAGGGGAAAAAACTCCCAATATCAAGAGTACTTCTGCGGCACCTGAAAAGCATCTTCCGCCGCCTGTTTTGCCTGCCGCAGCTTTGTATTCACTGTTTCCAGCATAGACTGATATGCCGGCACAAAAGGAATGATTTTCCATCTGCTGCGAAATTTTTCTGCCAGATTTTCGTATATACCGATACCCTCATAATCCAGATCCCCGAAATAATAAATTGTATTCTCCGGATGTTTCATATAGGGTTCCGCACACAGGTCAAAATCCTGAAAAGAACGGATAATCCCCTTTCCTGCACCATAAATCAGGGTTCCGATTTCTGCACCAAAAATTTCAGTATGTCCATTCAGCAGGTAATTGCGCATACTGAAAAAAGGATCTTTATTTTCCAGGATCAGAATATTCTTTCCCTGTTCTCTGTCCAGAAATTTCTCTCTGTGCCATATTTCAAAGCTTCTTTCATTCAAAGATTCCGGTGTCAGTAATGCATCTGTATGCTTTTTCAGATATTGGTTCAGCATAAGTACCCAATTTCGATCTTTCTCATACATATCCGGATGTGCCAGATAATAATCCACGGAAATCATGGTGGAAAAGGTATATTTTATATCCATACTGTTCCTGATAGGTAAGATTCTGTCTGGTATGAAGAAGATCATCCAACGATATTCTTTTCATTGATTAATTTCTCCAGAATCAGGCTGTAAGATATTCCACTGCAAAAATCGCCAGCACGCCCACCAGCACACTAAGCAATATATAACACAGAGCTATTCCCATATGTCCATCCCGAATCAAATCCGAAGATTCCAGCGCAAAGGTTGAGAATGTGGTAAATCCACCGCAGACTCCCACCTTCAGAAACAAAATCAGCCTTGGTGGAACAGACAATTTCGCCGCCAGTACTGTGATTGCTCCGATCACAATACATCCAATTATATTGATACAAAAGGTTTTTGCCGGAAAAATCATGGTTTCCCCTGTGGGAATCAGCCCGATCAGGTACCGCAATACTGCTCCTGCAAAACCACCCAGCCCTACTGCCAGACAATTCATCATTTTATCTCTCCAAATTAATACAAATTTACTTTCAAAGCAATCATAACATGAATTTACTTTATCGTAAAGATAACTGTTCCGTGTCTTCACAATTGGTAAAGAGTTGTTACACAAATAAGCTTGTTTTCTGAAGTATAGCCTTTAGCAGATCCCCCTGAAGATAATAGGTAGTTTCAAAATGAAGGTACGATAACGATACTTTATCCCACAGCAATAAAATCTTTGGCTGGAATTCTTCATCCCCATCCCAAAACTGAAATAGCACAGAAAAATCCTGGAAAACAGGCATTTCAAAGGTCAGGTCTGCCCCTGCCAGACGCTCCATCTGCTTTCCTCCCAGACAGATACAGGCCTGTTTTACCTCTTCCACTTTTCCTGAAAATGCTTGTGCATACTTTTCTACAAAGGAGTCTGTAGACGGACTGCTTCCGGCAGTTACAAATCTGCCCACCGGCTGCCACTGGCCGGTCAAAGGCGGCAATATTTCCTGCCCGGAACAACAAAGAAAATCATAGATTGTCATAACAATTGTATATTCTTTGCAGTCCATCCATTCCTCACCCTCAGAATATGCAATGGCGCCATCTCTGCGGCTGATCCGATATTCTGTTCCAATATATTTCAAATACAGATATTCTTCATCATGTTTCAATCCATATTTCTCTATCAGCTTATCCTGATCATGCTGTAAAAACAGCTCTCTTCCTATATATACCTGTTTTTCATAATTATCCATAAACGTCTTCTCCATTCTGTGTCATGTAAAGGAATAAATACATTTCTATTATAATCTATTTTTCCAAATTAGCAAAAAAGAGTTCTTCTGTTTTCACTCTACATTAATAATAACAAGTTTTTGATAAATCGCCCGATATGGGCTTAGAATTTATAGATGTGTACAAATTTTCCGGTAAAGATAATGATCGGTTTAAGAAATACTTCTGAACCTTCACATATTTTGTTCAAACTCTTCAAGAGAAGACACTTTAAGTGAAAGCTGAAACCACAGATCAAGTTTTTCAATATCTGTTTCGGACATAATTTTTTCTTTTAACTCAGACGGAACTGAAAATTTGGATTCAAGCGCAGTAAGAAGAAATTCCTGTTTTCCCTCTGCATTTCCTTCCAATTTTCCTTCTATTTTTCCTTCCTTTCTTTCGTTCCGCATCATTTCCTCTAACAGCATATATCTTTCCTCCATACCTCGATTCTGCTTAATCTTATCAATACTGTCCTGCAGATGTCTGACAAATGGATCTGTCGTTGAAATCTCTTCTGTTCGCCCGGTATTTTTTACATAATCCAGAAACTGCAGTAATTCTTCTGGAATATCCTCCCTGTTCCCTCCATGTGCATTGAGATAAACAGTTTTTACACCATCACTTACAGATTTTCCTGTTTCTTCACAGACCATACCTGTCGAATAACGGTACAGTCCATCACCAAATGGATCAAAATCACAGATAAAAATAACATAAGTATCCGGAAGATTCTCATAGGAATCACCTGCAAGCAATGCATCCATGTCTATCTGGTCATGATAATAGCGGCTTCTTTTGGGAAGAAATTTCTGCAAAGTAACCTGCATCTCCACATTGAAGCGCCTCTTCTATGCATCATCAGCATAAACATCCAGGCGTACACCATGATATTCTGAATGATATGCCATAGTCTTCTCCGTCTGGATATGCACTTCCGAAATGGGAATCCCCAATGCCAGTTCCAGCACTTTGCGACAGATTTCCGGATCAGACATTACTGCAGCAAACATAAACGCATCCCGTATTGTCAGATCTTTAACTTTTTAGTTTCCATTCCTCTGTCCTGTTTGTTGTAAAATAAAAATGGCTCTTCCGCATATTTACGTATGAAGCTGGAAATTTAATGTTGGAAATGGTATACTATGAGAAGCTTGTTTTATAAGGAGTACTACCATGACAGACGCAACAAATAGTTTATCATTATCTCAGTTTTATCCTCAGAATTTATTGATTGAATCTGTTCTTGTCGAAGACAAGGAAATTCATATTAAAATGCGCTCTCATACAAAAAGGTGTAACTGTCCTAAATGCATAGTGGAGTCTTCCAGTCTGCATGCAACGCATCACCGTAAAGTTCAAGATTTGCCTATTTACGGAAAAAGAGTAATGCTTGACGTTAACCTTTATGAGTTTAATTGCGTCAATCCTGAATGCTCTATAACATCATTTACGGAAACTTTTGAGAACTTTTTAAATAATTACAGTTATATGACAGAACGGCTGGTTGCTTTGATGACAACATTAGCTCTTGAAACCAGTTGCGAAAGTTGTGCTAGAATTCTTAAATCAATGAATATTAAAACAAGTGGTGATACCGTGATTCGTACGCTCATTAAGAGATATGAAAAACAGTCAGAAGCCGAATGTGGTTCTGCTATCGGAATTGACGATTTTGCTTATAAAAAAAGACACACATATGGAACGATTATAGTAGACGAAGAAACGCATAAACCTGTAGCTATTTTAGATGGACGTGATGGAGTTACGCTGAAAGAATGGTTGAAAACGAATAAACAGGTTAAGACTGTTACAAGAGACAGGGCAAGTGCATATGCAAAAGCTGTAGAAGAAATACTACCGGATTGTATGCAGATTGCGGATAGATTCCATCTTCATCAGAACCTTATGGATGCTGTTAATAAAATATTAAGTCGCGAAATAGCCTCAACTACAGCGATTACTTCCAAAGAAACTATAAAAGAGAATCTTCCTGAACGGTCGGAAGGTGTACCTTGTAAAAAAAATCGAACCCATTGTGGATAACTTTACGGAAGCTGAACAAAAACGTTTACAACTGATTCAGCAGATTCAGAAAATGTACCAAACCGGAATAAGTATCCGAGAAATTACAAGGAGATTTCAAATCAATAGACAGACAACAAAAAAATATTTAAAGGGAGATCCAATGATTCTTTGCCGCACAAACAAGCGAAGTAGTCTCGACCAGCATAAAGATTTTATTATCAGATGTTTAACAGAAGGAAAAACACAATCTGAAACGGCACGTCTGGTAATGGATTTGGGATGTGCTTGTGGAAATGGTAATGTCCGTCAATATGTACATTCCGTGGCAGTGCAATATCAGATAGATGTGAATAAATATGTTTCTTCTTCCCATGAAACCGCTCAATCAAAAAAGACAAAAACGGATTATATTATCAGAAAAGGAATCTTTCAGTATCTATGGTTAAATGGAGATCTAACTTTGGAACACTATGAATATTTGTGGAATAAATATAGTATTTTGCAGGAAATTGAAAAATGTATTCGTGAATTCCGTGAAATATTTCGGACGAAAAAAATGCCATTATTATATCTATTTATTGACCGCTACAAGTATTCTTCATTAAAAGAGTTAGCATCTTTTGCAAGTGGATTGGAAAAGGATATTTCAGCTGTTGAAAATGCAGTTGCCAGTGACTTAAGCAATGCTTTTGTAGAAGGAACAAATAACAAAGTGAAGATGGTAAAACGCACTATGTATGGTCGATGTAGCAAGAAGTTATTAGCAGCAAAGCTGATGTACAATCCTGTATAAAATCAGGATTGTACGTAAATATGCGGAAGAACCTATATCGATGTTCCTCAAGATAGCGTAGGAAGGCTCTTACGATTACAAAGCGGGTGGCACGGCCTTTAAATGTGGAATGTTCATCCCGGATTGAGAATTCTTTGATTATCTCTGGAGAAATCTGTTTGAAACTGTCATACCCATGATCGATCAAAAACAGACAAAAGCTTGCACAGGAACATCGATAAGATTTAAGTGTACCGCTTTCGCGATATCCACGTTTTTTCTGTTCTAAAAGACCTGCGACGGCTTCCTTACACCATTCAGGGAGTTCATCATATATGGTAGGAATGTATTTATATTTCCCGCCCGGGTGGATATCGCCGCTAAGAAGATATTCATTACAAAAACTCAGAACTCTTCTCCAGTGAAGCCAGGAAGTTCCCAGTGTATTTTTTACCTCAGAGAACCATATCCAAACGATATCCGGATGATAACCAAGATCATGTATATCCAGAAACAGATAAAAAGCTGTTAATGCATGTTTTGCCAGTTTCAAAGTAGTACCGATATATCCATGGGCTTGCAGGCATTCGATAAAAGGCTCAATCTTTCCTTTAAAGTCTGCGGCTGACATAATTACATCTATCGTTTTCTGTAAAGCTGCTTTATTCTCTGAAGAAAACGCATCGATCAATCCGATATGAGGATAAATCTGACTGTTAAAGAGAAGACTGTATGGCTTTGTGCATTTCCCGATCTTTTCATAGAACTGTATCATCCGAGCCGTGTAATTAAGGATCACGTTTCTGGTTTCATCTGATTGATACATTTTGGTGTTTACAAGTATCAGTACCGCTTCGTATGAGATATCTGATATATTGACAACTCCAATTTCATCAAAAATGAGCAACCCTTCGGAACAATAGGTACGTGTTAATTCTAATGTGCGTTTTGTATAACGTTTACAACAGTCTTCAAGATAGAAATCAAGATCATCTTTCCATGAAACTGGAAGTTTATCGTATACTGATTGATTTAGATATAGCCTGCGGTCAGATACTGTTCCTGAAGAATCCATTTCCTCTAACTGGTATACATACCGGATCCATATGACACATCGCTGTGAAGGAAGGCTTTTCTTAATCTCAGCAAACCATTCATCACGCGCTTTGACCGTATACTCGGTACTATTTTGGTCGAGATACGATCCAAGAGATTCATAACAGTCCCTATGCGACTTTCTACTGCTTGAACACACCTTCTTTTCTTTAAGTAGTGACATTACCTTTTCGACGGTATCATCATAATTCATGAAATCACATCCTTTCGATTTTAATGCGATTCCATTATCACATAAAATATGTTATCCTCATCTTTTTTGCGAAGAAGAGAGGAAATATCTCTATATCCAGAAAAGATGAGGATAAAAATACTCTGAGGATAAGCCACATTATCCGAATGTTAGGATAATGTGGCTATACAGATATGCGCAAATCGATCGATGGTCTCTGTTCCATTATCGAAGACCAGCTTAAGATGGATCCGACATCCAGTGCGCTCTTCCTGTTCTGTGGAAGAAGACGGGACAGGATCAAAGCTCTGTTCCGTGAACCGGATGGTTTTGTCCTGATCTATAAACGGTTGTCTGTCCGGGGCGGCTATCAATGGCCAAGGAAGCAGTCGGAAGTCCGGAATCTTTCCTGGCGGGAGTTCGACTGGCTGATGTCAGGAATTGATATCGACCAGCCAAAAGCACTCAAAGCAGAGTAAAAAAGCATCTGGATCCCGGTAAAAATCCTGCACAGAAAAATGGCAGATTTCCTTATAAATTCAGCGTTTTTCAGCACTTGTTTTTCTTTGGAAATGGCTACGTTTCTGGTATAATAAAGACATCAAATCCAAGGAGAGAACGATGGCTTCCGGTGCAAAAGACATCCAGCTGCGAGAGCTGAAGGACACCATAACCGGGCTGAAAACAATGATCTCTGAGCAGACGGAACTGATCAAATCTCTCCGTCTTGTTATTGATGAAAAAAACAGCCACGAAAAAGCCCTTCAGGAACAGGTGGACTATCTTACCAAAAAGCTTTTCGGTTCTTCCAGCGAAAGAAGAACCGATGACATTCCAGGACAGCAGCATCTTTTTGATGAAGCGGAAGTGGAACAGGATCCTTCCCTGTTGGAAGAAGAGGCCGTGATCCGGGAGCATACCCGCAAGAAGAAAGCAACCCATGAGGATCTTTTTAAAGGCCTGAAGGTTGAAAAAGTAGTCATCCCTCTTCCGGATGAAGATCAGGTCTGCCCGGTCTGCGGTACGCAGATGGTTCTGATCGGCGAAGAGTATGTCCGCCGTGAGCTGGAATTCATCCCAGCCACATGCAAAGTGATCGAATACTACAGGCAGAGTTATGGATGTCCGTCCTGTAAGGAAGGATTGGGAGATACGGAAAAGCCTGTGATCGTAAAGTCTCAGGTGCCGCAGGCCCTGGTAGGAAAAGGCCCGGCGACCGCTTCCACCGTTGCATGGACGATGTATCAGAAGTACGCCAATGGACTTCCGCTTTACCGTCAGGAAAAAGACTGGAAACAGTATGGTGCCCAGATCAGCAGGACGACACTTGCCAACTGGATCATCTATTGCTCCAGGAATTACTTTCAGCCAATGTATGATTACTTCCACCGGGAACTGCTGAAGCGCAGCTTCGCAATGGCAGATGAGACCAGAGTCCAGGTATTGAAGGAAGAAGAGCGCCGGGCACAGACGCAATCCTTCATGTGGCTATTCCGCAGCGGCGAAGACGGCCTTCCCGCCATTATCTTATTTGGCTATTCTCCAACCAGGAGTGGCAGCCATGCAAAGGAGTTTCTGGAAGGCTATCACGGATATCTGGAAACGGATGGTTATCAGGGCTACAACAGCCTGCCGGATATCAAGCGGTGTTCCTGCTGGGCACATATCCGCCGGTACTTTATCGATGCCGTTCCCAAAGGGAAACAGTATGATTACATCCAGCCGGCAGTACAGGGAGTCCAGTACTGTAACCGCCTGTTCGCCATAGAGGATTCCATTAACAAAAAATATCCCGGTGATTATGAAAAGCGTAAGCAGCTGCGTCTCGAGAAGGAAAAACCTGTTCTGGAGGCTTTCTGGTCGTGGCTTGAGCAGCAAAAGCCAGTCCGGAATACCCGCATGGATAAAGCAGTGAATTATGTCCTTAACCGTCGGGAAACAGCAGAGACATATCTGGAGGATGGCCGCTGCAGCTTCACAAACAATCTCAGCGAGAACGCGATCCGTCCATTTGCAGTCGGCCGGAAGAACTGGCTGTTCAGTGATTCTGTAGAAGGAGCCAATGCCAGTGCTGTAGTTTATACAATGGTTGAGATGGCAAAGGCGCATGACCTGAATGTTTACAGATATCTGAAATTTCTGCTGGACCATCGGCCAACGAAAGAGATGACCGATAATCAGCTCGCAGAGTTTGCACCTTGGAGTGAAAAACTCCAATCTATCAAAAATCGCATGTGAATTATAGTGAATTACTCCAACTCGCAAAGGGCTGGGGTAATTTTATATCTGACCGCATTATTATTTGGCGGTTACAAAAATTCACTTAATTATAATTGTTTAGAATAAATTTTCTATTGCCTTTTGATATGCAAGTACTTTTTTATCATACTCTGCAAATTTTTTTACAATCTTATCTTCAGAAGTATTCTTTATGTCTATAGATTTGAGTCCTTCAAGTCCTTTTTTAACTGCATTAAATTTCTCAATAGATGTAATACCTTTTTTTACAATTTCTGCTATCTCCGGAGACTTTTTAGCA
Organism: Blautia sp. HCP3S3_C4; assembly: GCF_052064095.1. Taxonomy (NCBI): domain Bacteria; kingdom Bacillati; phylum Bacillota; class Clostridia; order Lachnospirales; family Lachnospiraceae; genus Blautia; species Blautia sp. HCP3S3_C4. The sequence goes on along the minus strand of NZ_JBQHWF010000005.1, from coordinate 129,012 downwards.
ATTGTTTTATAAAGCTTGCTTTTAGATGTTGCTTTTAAATAGTTTTTCAAATAATCTGGAAGTAAAATTTTACCAGTTTCATCATATACTTCTTTCTTAGCTTCTTCTATTTTTTTATCACTGTATTTTTTCAAATTATCCAGATCTTCATTTACATATGCTTTATTAACAGTAGTTCCGAGAAATTTATATGTTATTCCTAAACTTGATGTAATAGTTCCAGAAACATAACTTGCCCCTGTTGTTCCGATTGAATCAAATACTACACGGTATGTAATCTTTTTGTCTTTAAATGTAAAAGCTCCATCATTTTTAGTCATTTGGCTGCTCACCTTATTTACTAATTGTGCTGCCGTTTTACAATCATTGTACGATGATGGTTTAGATACTATAGTTTCCTGAATAGTATCTGTAAATACCTTTAATAATGCCTGCTCAGCAGAAGCTGGCAAATTGGATGCTAATAATGTTTTAAAATTTTTATTAAGGTTATCAATAGATTCTGTTTTTAATGAATCATAGGAATCTGACACATTTTTAAAAATCTTTATTCCTTTATCATTCATTGTCTTTTTTAATTTTTCAAATTTCAGTTGATATTCATCAAGTTTTTTCTGATATTTATTAGTAAGTTCTAATCTTTTTTTCGCCTTTCCAAGATATTTCTTGCGATTTTGTTCTGTATTTTTATAAAAAGAATATTTTTTGTATAAAGACAACGACGGCTTTGAAGTATATTCATTATAATTTCCGTACTTATCTAACATCGACCACTTGCTATAAGCCGGAATTATAACCTTCGAATAAGCAGTAGAAATATATACTGATTTTGTTTTTCCCTGTTTTACGAGGACACCATCTATCAGCTGAGCTGCTCCTTGCTCATATTTATATAATAATATATGTGTATGTCCGGGACGGTTTCTTCTGTTAGGGCAGGCATTCTGATCAGCTACAAATAATTCAAAGACTCCATCCCCATCTATATCAAAAATATAGAAAGAATCTACTGTAAAAATTCCAGTTGCTGTTCCCTGACAATTTAAGTCATGACGTTGTTTTAAAAAAGTTTCATATACATCAATTTCATTTTTAGGCTTTGCAGCAGCCACCGGCACCGTTTTCGCTAAGCAGATAACAGACGTTAAAACCATAATAGTACATATAACAGATAAAATATTTCTGATTAAATTCCTGTTTCTCATAATCTTCGTCCCCCATATTTACAAACTTATCTGTATCCATTCTCTTAATTTTTCTGTCTATTTTTTTATGGATTTTACAGTAGAGTATCCACTGTATAATTTCTTACCGTTTATAACCTTATAAGCGCGAACTTTATATTTATATGTGGTACCCTTTTTCAGTTTTTTATTCGTATAACTGATTGATTTTACAGTTGCAATTTTCTTCCAGGAACCTCCTGTTGCTCTGTACACCTCATAGCCTGTAGCACTGATCGATTTTTTCCACGTAAGTTTTACATCTGTTTTTCCAGACTTGCTTACAGTTTGAAGAGTTGGGGTTTGCAACTGGATTTTAAACGTCTTTTTTACACTTCCTGTATAGCTTCCTTTTCCTTTAACTGTAACAGTTGCTGTTCCTATATTTTTATTATTTTTATATGTTACAGTATAGTCTACACCCTGAGTAAGTGTTGTATTACCTTCACGAACTGTGAACACCGGAATGACTGTCTTCCCAGTGTAAGGATATGCTACTTTTTGAAAGCTGATATCACATTTTGATATTGATGCAGCCTGAGGTGTCATTGTAAATGTTGCAGTAGGATTTTCCATCCAGCCACTAAAAAGTTTGAATTTTAAATAATAAACAGAATTAGGAGTTAAAGCACATGCATGCCCACTTTGGACAGTTCCAATAGCCCCTTCTTTTTCATCAATTGTTCCGTTAGTTTCTTTATAAATAGTAATTACCTGAGTTCCCTGATTATATTGTGGAAAGTCTGCTGATATTATATATCGTGTTTCTGCTCCTGTTTTCACACGAATATAGGCTGCTGTACTTCCTACCGTTACAGTTTGCGTACCACTGGTGTTAATGGTTGGCATCTCCGAAGATTTTTTTACAGATACATTCTTTATAATTGCTTCTTTATCTGAGCCTTGTATTCCAAAATGAAAGTCATAGATGCCTGCTTCCGGATATATTTTATTTCCATTATAAATTATGTAACTCTGCACATACTTTCTGTATTTTGTTTTTCCGTTTCTTGCTGAAACAATTTCAGATTCACCATTACTGTAATTTATCTTAAGCTTTCCATTCCATTTTTCTCCGCCCAAACATTTACCCTCAGAAGAAACTTCTCCAAAGTCTGTAGGTGTATAATAAGTAACATCTGAATTAAATTCTGACGCAAGTTCTATTGAGGAAATATCGTAAGCCAGTTCAGCTGTAATCTGTACACTGTCTCCTTCATATCTGGGATCATATATAACATACTTTTCTCCGGCAGTTAAGCTAAAATTACCGTTTATATCAGAAATTTTTTTGCCATGTTCATCAAATAACATATATGGCTTATATTTCCCCAGTGAAAGCACATAGTCACCGGAAATTTCAGGAACAAAGACCCCACATACTTCTGAATTATACACTTTTGCATTGACACTATATTTCCCGTCTGATGTTTTAGTCAAAGTGGAGGCAGTATTTGGAATCTGAACAGAAATAGGTATTGTCACCTGAACTGCATCTGTATAACTTATCTGTATAAAATATTTGCCAGGACCAATGTAAACATTGTAATCATTAAAGTCTATTTCCCTTAAATCTTTATCTAGCAATTTACAATCGTATTCATTGCCATTTGAGTCTTCAAGCATCCCGTACTCATCAATTCTTCCGTCAAATGTGTTCTCGTAGCTTTTGTTATTGTCTGTTGTCACTTTTAGTATCAAACCAGATATATCAATATCACTCACCTCTGTAGAGAGTTCACCTAACGTATACTTGGTTTTATTAGGAGATTTTATCAGTTCAAGTTTTATAATAAAAGATTCTTCATCTTCGTCTTCTTCAGAAAATGCGGAAAATTCATCATCTATATTTACATCCGGAACTTCCGCAGTCTGTTCTATTGATTTTTTCGGTTCTAAAGTGTCATTATTATTGTTTTCTTCTACTCCGGCTGAAAAAACCTCTTCCGCTCCATCTGAGCTTGTGAATTCGGATCCACAAACAGGGCTAAAAGATACGCTAAGCAAAATTGCCGCGCAAAGAATTGATACTAACTTTTTCTTCATCATGTGTACCTCCATCATTAATTGAAAAACCTAACAACCATCTACATTTTTTACTACCATCAACGAAGCGAATATTCACAATCCACTTCGCTACTTGCTCATAACAATCCCCCCTCCCGTCATTTCTGTCACTTGAAATATTTTGTTCACTGACTTTAGATTCATACTTTCCGCTAATGTCTCTCCGGCCAGATATACAAAACAATAAACTTGATTTTTCCTTTTCATACATATTTCATTATCAGGATATATACCATCCTTAATATATGAATATAGGTTTTTAAATATCCTGCTCCAACTATATTTTTACTGCTCATTTTCGAAAATATATTCTCCATTTTGTACAAATAAGCAGTTTCTTTTATTATAATCTACTATTTATTAAACTTCAAATTTTTCCCTTGATCCGAATCAAATCATTGTATATCTTATTATAATTTATCAATCACTTTGATTATCTCACTTTGGTTTGAGATATGTCATATAATGTCAAAAAAGGAGTAAATTATGATAAACGAAGACAATTTCGCAAAACGCTTATCTCAACTCAGAGAAGCCAAACAAGTTTCCGCAAGGGAAATGAGTCTGTCTATCGGGCAGAATTGCAGTTATATAAACAGAATTGAAAATAAAAAAGCTTTTCCTTCCATGCAGTGTTTTTTCTACATATGTGATTATCTTCAGATCAGTCCACAGGAATTTTTTGATGATAAATCCCAGGCTCCCCACACACTCAAAGAACTGATGGAGGCTTCAAAAACTTTATCACCCAGACAGTTAGAACTGATTACTGATATTGTTTTGGAATTCCAGAAAAAATAAAATTCACCGGAAGGGAGGGCTAACCATATTCCCATTATAATCTATTTTCCCAAATTGGTAAAAAAGAGTTCTTCTGTTTCACTCTACATTGATAATAATAAGTTTCTGATAGATTGCCTGATATGGGCTTAAAATCTATAGATGTGTACAAAATTTTCAGTAAAGATGACTACCGGTTTTAAGAAATGTTTCAGAATCTCACATATTTTGTTCAAACTCTTCAAAAGAAGACACTTTGAGCAATAACTGAAACCATCGGTTAAGTTTTTCAATATCTGTTTCAGACATGATTTTTTCTCTTAGCTCAGACGGAATTGAAAATTTAGATTCAAGCGCAGTAAGAAGAAATTCCTGTTTCCCTCTGTATTTCCTTCTAATTTTCCTTCCTGTCTTTCATTCCGCATCATTTCCTCTAACAGCATATAGCGTTCCTCCATCCCACGATTCTGCTTGATCTTATCAATACTATCGTCAGATCTTTAAACTTTTTGGTTTCTATTCCTCTGTTCTTTCTGAAGCAGAAGAACTCTTTGGAGACTTCTAACATCCTAATTTCCAGAAATCCTCTGTTGTTTTACGTCCGGCAGATCCACTTGCCTTAGAATAACATTGCAATTTATTAGGCATGGATTTGTACCAACGGTAATTATTATAGCCCATAATATCTATAAAATATCCATATGAAGTCTGCTTCACAGATCCTATACCATATACTCCAGCCAATTTTCCATATGTATTTCCAACTAAGACATAATTTTCGTAAACACCAATGGAATATTTAAAAGACTTTCCCCACCATGAACCTGTTTTTATATTCTTGATCAGCTTCTTTACGGCTGTTTTTTCTTTTGAGGATAACTTCTCAAAATAATATGATTCTCCCTCTTCTCTTCCATGAAATACCACCATGCCTTTTTTAGGATAATAAGAAATTTTTTCTTTCGCTCCGGGTTGAAAATAATATATCTTCGGAGAATACTCATAGTCGTATGTGCCTATCTTATTTGCTGTATAGGTTTCATCCTTCTTATTCCCATTTAAATAATGATATGTTATTTTCAGCTTTGAAGATGAAAGAGGACATATTTTGATTTGTCTGTAGGCTTTCCCTGTCCATCTTCCAGTATCATTAATATTAAATCCATAAACATATGTTTTTGTTGTTTTACTTACTGCTTTCGCACTTTGTACCGTTGCACCATGCACCTGTGCAGCAAATGACACCAGCATTATAATTGCCAATATCGTACTCAACAGGATTTTTTTATTTTTCAATTTTCTTCCACTTTTAACCATTAACTCTTAGCTCCTTCTTTATTACAATTTAATACAAATAGTGGGCATTTATCATATATTTATTATAGATATTATAAACGGCTGTTTTTGATCACTTTTTCCCGTTAATCTTATAACCAGGAACAGGATAAGCACTACTTGTTGTATGAAAGTAATTAATCATTTCTTTTTCGTATAGTTTCCTGTTCCTCACATAATCATTCCATCATTCATCTGAAAACCTGTCAATTATCTACAAGTTTTGCTACCATCAGTCAAGCGGATATTCTCCATTTTGTACAAATAAGCAGTTTCTTTTATTATAATCTACTATTTGTTAAACTTCAAATTTTTCGCTTGACTCAAATCAAGTTATTATATATCTTATTGCAATTCATCAGTTGTTTTAATTATCCCATTTTAATTTATATATGTCATATAATGTCAAAAAAGGAGTAATTTATGATAAACGAAGACAATTTCGCAGAACGCTTATCCCAGCTCAGAGAAGCCAAACAGGTTTCTGCAAGGGAAATGAGTCTGTCTATCGGGCAGAATTGCAGTTATATAAACAGGATTGAAAATAAAAAAGCATTTCCTTCCATGCAGTGTTTTTTCTACATATGTGACTATCTCCAGATCAGTCCACAGGAATTTTTTGATGATAAATCCCAAGATCCCCACACACTCAAAGAGCTGATGGAGGCTTCAAAAACTTTATCACCCAAACAGCTGGAACTGGTTGCTAATATTGTTCTAGAATTCCAAAAAAGGTAATTAGCATATATCCTGCTTAGTCTTATCAATATTGTCCTGCAGATGTCTGACAAATGGATTTGCAGTTAAAATTCCTTCTGCACACCCGGTGTTTTCACATAATCAAAGTACTGCAACATAAACATCCAGACGAACCCCATGATATTCTGAATGATATACCATGATTTTTCCCGTCTGGATGTGTGCAAGCATATGTCCTTTCCGAAACAGATGAACTCGTTGGACTTAGTATGGCTCAAAAGAATGATTTCGGCAAGGAAGAGTTTTCTACACCTTCCTTACGATTTAATACGATCTTATCAAAAATCCAAAATTCTTTTACTTCCATTGTCATTGATATCTTTAAATAATTCTGTTCCATTAAAATTTACAAACTGAAATTTTTTTGTATCTTCTTCGCTATCGTCCGTTTTACTAAGCACCAGAGAATCTTTACCAATTTCCCATAATTCTTCATCTTCCTGAACAGAAAATAACAAATCACCTTCTGGATTATAGAAATTCGTATCACTTCCATCTTGAACCACAAGTATCCCATTTTCCAGATATATGTCATCAAAAATATTCGCTGCTATAGGATTGTCTGATTCTTCCATAGTATCTGCATTTACAAGACAAAGATATCCATTATCATCAGCGCCCTCTACGCGCATGGCAATTATATTTTTATAAACAGTTGTACAGGCTCCCGTATAATCTTTTACATAACGTTTATATTTTCCATCATACGTCTGGAACTTCTGATTTTTTATATCATATATTATAAATTTATCTCCACTGGAATGAGTTGCCAACATCAACACATACTGATCAGACCAGGACAATAATGAAGGGCAAAAAGACCAATCACTGGCATATTTTTGTGGTATAAATATGCTCTGTTCTTCTCCATTTTTGATTAATATCAATTTTCCCACACTGTCATCATCATGTTCTTCTCCATATTCAAAATCACTAACTAACGCAATCATATGATCTCTCACACCGTTTTCTATAACATGATAGGGCTCTACATGTATTTCTGATGTTTCCAATGAATATATATCAAAAAGAAATACACTCTCGTCTTTTAACTCATCATTCATTTTTTCATACAGAAAAATCCCATCTCCTAAGTAAGTATTGCGAAAAGACCAGTTGTCAAAGAACTCGTTTCCAATGCTATACGTTAGCACCGTCTTTCCATCCGGATCATGCAAGATATATTGGGTTTCTCCTGTATTTTCCCAATCTCCTTCGTCTTCCTGTTTCGTCCAGGTATAACCTGCTCCATAACTTACCACATCTTCTGCTACATACTGACTTTTAATATTGCCATTTATATCTATTACATAAAAAATATCTTCAAATTCAAACCAATTATACCCATTGTCATAATTCACATCATAAGCATATATATCTTCTTCATCGTAAGCTTCTGCTGTTATTGGTGTATAGAATATCAAATTACCCTCTCTATCTAAAAAGCCTTTGCAAGTCTCTCCATCTAGATAGAACAAAATAAATGAACGATTATCATAGTACGCTCCGGCATCTGTAATATCACTTAGAGTAATTAAATTATTATAATGCATATCACCATCATCAAAAGTTTTCTGGCTTTCTTCTGTGTATTCAGACTCAACACCTGATGTCGAATATTGATTCATCTGAAACTCTTCTATATTTTGAGGTATCTCTCCTGTCTGATCCTCAATCGTACATGTAAATCCATCCAGCCTCTCCTGTAAACTGTTGCTCATCCACTGACTGATTGCCTCTGATGAACAGGTAGTATCCCTTACCATCCGCAATATCCTGTATAGACAATCATTATTATCCACTGTCATATTGTCAAAACAGACCTCCGGACTGGCAAAACCAAGGGAGCAGAAACTTTCAAGTTCATTTCTATAATCCCCCTCAAAATTCTCCCAAAGCAAATCAATCGGAGAACCGCTGAAATAGAGTTCATCCGTTTCATCAATAACTTCCAGGTTTCCATCTTCCAGGCAGAATCCTTTAAAAAACCACTCCTGACCATCCCCTATAATTCCTGTATCATACTCTTCATAGAAAAATTCATAAGTCCCATCATATTCGCGAAAGAAAACAGAGTCCTCTTCTTTTACACACTTTCCATCAAGACAATTACGGTCTATTACATCCCCATATGAAGAAGATGTTGCTATCTCCTGATCTGAAGTAATTTCCCATGTTTCGCCGTTATTTTCCAAAATCAGAAAGTGCAGTACTTTTCCTAATTCATCCTGCATGCTATCATCATAAGAAACACTGAATATTTCTTCCTCGCCATCTCCATCAAAATCCATAGAAAAAGCTGCCAGTATTCCACTTTCTATCTCAGGATACAACGTACTGTAATTGTTTTCATCTCTTTGTAGACTTAAATTATATGTCTGACTTCCCATATATTGCAGACCAGATACTTCACCAACAATTTTGGCCGCATCAGAAATTTTATTTGTGTCAGTTACTTGCTCAGAGCCTTCATCTTCTTCATTAGCATCATATTGTGAAATTTCTTCAGAATCGTCTAACTCATAAAATGGAATTTCCTGCATGCGACTCTCAAATTCTGTCCATACTTCATCATCAATTTTCACACCTAAAGGATCCCCATTTTCATCTTCACCTGAATAGTAATACTGTCTTTCATACTTTCCGCCGAATTTCTTCACATCAACAGATTGTTTATGTATAGTGAAATTTTTTTCTACTTTGTCCTTTATCTGATATAAAGTATAACTCATATGGTCAGCCAGTCTCATGTTCACAACAATCCCATTACCTTTTGCCACATAGTACATTTCACCGCTGCCACCATTCTGCCAGTTATCTAACGTTCCAATCAGTTGTACCTGCGTATCTTCATAATGATAAAAAGTATATTCATAATGCATATCCTCAGTATTGAATCCTTTTACGATCAATTCTTTCTTCTGATCATCATTCACATCATAAGCACTATACATCATTGCATCCAGATTTTTCATATCAGCTGAATAACTTTTATCCAACAGAAATTCCCTGTATGCCGTTTCTTCTTCTGAATCTCCCATTTCTGCGTAGGTATCATTTGTTTCTGCACTTACATTCACTACGCATGATAGCATCAAACATAAAGATAAAGCTACCATCAACAGAATACAAAGCTTACTGTACTTTCTCTTCTTTTTTTGCATATACTAATTCTCCTGCATTTCTTCTTCCATTTCACTTTTCTCTGCATTTTTCAAAAGTAATATTCCAATTATTGTAATAATCATTGTCCAGACAACAGGAAGATATGTGCTTACTGAAGCGTCCCAGTATTCATATCTGAATATCCACTGTATCTGTACAATATGAAGAATGCTTTTTATAACAGCACCACCAATCAATCCATAAAACATCCATTTACTGTGCCGAGATTTAGATTTTAAAAAAAGTAAAAAATAAATTCCGGCATTTAAGACACAGACTGTAATCATCACAGTACCCCATATCTTATACCAGGAACTATAATATCCAAGATATTGAATACATGAACACGCAAAATAAATATATATAAAGCCAGCAAGAACGCTGTATAGCCTCAATGTACCCTGAGATGTCTGTAACTTAGAAAACCAGCTGCTTTCTTTCACCTTTTTGATATTTTTTCCTATATTCTTAATTTTTCCATCAAGTGGCGTTTCTTGAATCTCCGTTTTCTGCCTGTCTGAATTTTCCACAGTGCTGTCTGATTCTTTTCTCCCCTGTCTGCTTCCGCAATAAGGACATCTAATGAGATCATCTAATATATCTTTTCCACAGTTACTACACTTTTTCATCTCTATTTCCTCTTACACTTTTTTTAATTATAAAGATTGCTCCGAGACTAAGCTACGGAGCAATCCATAAATATTAATTCTGTGAAAAAAATTCCTTTTCATTTTGATATCATGTCATGTTTTTCATATTAAAATAGCTTTGACTTGGATATGGAATCTTCCACTGCAAATCACTTCTTTCACCACAAGCGCAGGTTTGAGTAATATTAATATTAGAAAAATCAAACCAAACTGTCTGTTTTATTGCATGTCTATGCAATCCAAATCTAACCTTGGATGGAAGTTTTATTGAAACAGTTTTCTTCTGTCCATATTCATCATATGTAATCGTAATAGTTTTATATTGTAATATAGTTCCTGACGTAATCATTTTCCCATAATTAGTCAGTTTCCCATCTAAATTATAACTTAATCTTGAAAATCCAACTGCTGACTGTTCTGCATATTGCATTTGCTTTGCCCATTCATCCAAATTTGAAAATGCCCCTAATGTCTTAGTAACATACTCAGTCCACGCATATGGCACCAGTCTAAACACTTGAGCTTTAGAGTTATTTCTATCCCATATTTGAATATTAGTTCCATTTTGTGTATTCGCACCATTTACATCCAAATATTTTCCGCATTTATTCTTAATTCGATATCCAGAAGAATATCCATTCGCACTATATAATTTCCACTGTTGTGCGCTGGTGTGATTCTGACTCCATTGATTCACATTAGCACCACGATAGGTATATGCACCATAAACGTCTATCGCCTTATTTGAACCTTTATTTACAAACGTGTAATATCCATTTCCATTTTTTTCAATACGAAATAATTGTGCATCACTTCCATTTTTCTCCCATAACTGAATATTAGCTCCATCGCTACAACTCCCACCGTTAACATCTACTACTTTATTTCTATCCAAAGCACTCTCCAGATAATAGTATTCACCCAAATAAAATGCCTGAGCCGGTTTCGTCATTATCAATGTCATAAATATTAACAAAATCCATCCCAAAACCATTTTAAGTACAAATTTTTTTAAAAGAACTATTTCTTTCTTATCCATTACTCTTACCATACTTTTTCCTCCTATCAGAAATCCAAATTAATGTTTATTCCTGTAATTTTATTACTTTTCTCTCTTTGTCCGTCTCTCCTTTCATTTTATTAATCACACTGCCGTCTCAAGCTTTGTTATGCTTTGCAATCCTGCACATAGAATTTCGTTCTTCAAGTAACTGCTGAAATTCCACACATTTGCTCTTGACTGCTGCAGTGTCATTTGCTTTTACTGACGCTTTTATTTCACCAAAAATACTATACAGTTCTGATTCAATGTCAAATACATCCGCCGAACTGGTGGGATCACTAAATCGCACAGCTTCTGATATTTTGTTTATGCAGGAAGCCATCTCTCTGTCGGTGACATTTCTCTTTAATGTTGTTGTCTCTGCATAAAGTTTACGCATAAATCCGACTTTTTCTTCATGTCTAATGTCCTGTTCTTCTACATAATTTCTTGTAGATTCCGCTGCTATCAATCCGATTCCAGCTGCGCCATATAGAACTACATAAACTATAATCGGAAGCCATATTGGAAAAATTAAAGTAACACCTGATATTAAAATAAATATCATTGCACATGCCGTTATGGCTGCGAGATACCGCAGACCTACGCTTATAATCGGCCATCCATATACTTTGCTGGTAACTGTCGTTCCCTTTTTCATTGCTATGCTTGAAATAGGTATCTGTGCAGCTATTGCTATCACGACAGCTATATCCGATATCAACACGACTGGAGTCTTATAAATTGGCAGAGCAAATACAATAACGTTAAACACGACCATCAATATTCCACAGATTGCCGGTATCTTCCATGACTGCTTCATATTATTACTCCTCCCTCTTCTTTCCACACTCCGGGCAGAATTTTCCGGTTATATTTTTTTCACCACAGGAACAATCCCAGATCAGCTTTTTCTCAGGACGTTTTGCACCACATTCCGGACAGAATTTTCCGGTAAGTCCTTTTTGGCCACATGCACAGTCCCAGGTTTCTTTCTTCACTGGTTCCGGTCGTTTTGCACCGCACTCCGGACAGAATTTTCCGGTAAGCCCTTTCTGTCCACATATGCAGTCCCAGGTTTCTGAATTTTCCGGTATCGGCTGTGGTTTTTCCGTGCCACATATATGACAGAATCTTCCACTAAGGCCTTTCTGTCCACATTTCGGACAATCCCAGGCTCCTGTTATTCCATTATGGATACTCTGTCCCATCTGAGAGGCAGATTCGGTCATCGGCTGCATAGCTTCTTTTGTCATTCCAATGACTCCACTCATCGCTCCCAGACCAACGCCAAGACTTGCAATGTCTCCAAGTCCACCGCTGCCTCCACCTGTCAATCCGTTCTTCATAGCACCTACACCTACCTGACGGGCAGTTTCCTGCTGATATGTATATCCTTTCATTCTCATTTCTGCTGCTTCTGCCTCTGCTTTCATACGATAAGCTTCTGCCTCAGCCTCTTTCTGGATCTTAAGCGCAGCTGCATCGCCCTGGGCTCCAATAATTTTCATCTGCGCTTCAGTCTGTGCCTCTACTGCCATTCTTTCTCTGGCAGCTTCCGCTGTTGCTTTTTTTACCTGCTCTTCTTTGACATTCAGAAACTGTTGGGAATACAGGGATTTCATTCTCATGTATTCACTGTACATCGGATCATCCGGATCATCTTCCGGAGTCAGAAAACGTGTAATATAGAACTCCGACATTGTTAAACCATAGTCATCCAGCCCTACATTGATTTTCTCTCCAAGTGTCTCTGACATCTTTTCTGTCTGAGCATCCAGTTCAAGAACACTGATGGATTCCTCTTTTATTACATTTGCAAGATAATTTTTTACTTTCGTTACGATCAGTGATCTGAAATACTTTTTAAATTCTCCGGGCTTTGAATCATAAGAACTTTTCTGCCTGGCTTTTTCAAATTCTTCCGGGCTTCCAAGATGCTGTTTCGCCTCAATAATCAAACCATTTGTAGTTCCCACACTTTTCAGAAGCAGTCTTCTGGAATCTGTAACCTTAATATTAAATTCACCGCTTGCGCCAATAGATACATGCATTCCGGATGAAGGGTCAAACAGCTTTACCTTTGTGTCAGTCCCCCACTTGACTCCCATAATCGTAGCCGTATTGATAAAATACACTTCACAGTGAAAGGTTGTTCTGGCATCTCCTGTTGGCATATGATAAATCTGATTCATTAAAGGAAGGTTCTGAGTCTCCAGCGTATATCTTCCAGGACCAAATAAATCCAGTGCTTCACCGTCTTTAAAGAAAACTGCTTCCTGACTTTCATGTACAATTAACTGTGTCCCTGTACTGAAATCCTCTAACGGATGCTTCCATATGAGAGTATTGTTATCGCCCTCATATTTAATTTCACTGATCAACCCCTGTTTTGCATATTGTTCTTTTGCAATTTCTCTTTGAACATCTATGTGATTATCACATACGGGACAGATATAATGTTCCGTCCCCTCTGTCACGCTTAGTCCAACTCCACATTCCGGACACTTAAAGGAAATCACTCTGTTTTCTGCACTTGGCTCTATTTTCTTTTTACATACCGGACATACAGGAATACTTTTTCCCTGATCATAAACTACTGAATTCCCACATCCCGGACATATGGCTGAGGTCATTCTTTCTGCTTTTACATTGATTACATTTCCACAGGTACAGGTTACTTTATTCTGTACCATACCTCGAAGTCCATTGTATGCCGTAACATACTGATTGCACTTCGGGCACATAATTGCAAATTTTCCCATTTTTCTTCTCCAGTATATTTAAATATCGTAATCTTTTAGAAAGACATTCTGTCCAGTTCATCCTGCATAGAAGATCGTTTCATCATAGACAGGTGTTCTGAAACCTCTTCAGAATTATTTTTCAATGATTGAATCTGTCCTTCCATCCATGTAACATTTTTATGAGTTTCTTCAATTTCATTTCTGTGTTCATTGGTCATCTCTCCGGCATAGCTGATTGCTGCCATCGAAGCAGTAATTGCATCCTCCTTTGGCTTTCCCATACATCCTTCAGCTATTTTTCGAGCAATAGGAATCAAAAACTTCTTTACTACAAATTTATAAAGAACAACCATCAAAATAATAGCAAATATACCATTTGCTGTATCACCGCTAAGCCAGAAACCACAGGTCCATGGAAGCAGAAGCAATAAAAACAAAGTCATAACTCCGTAACCTGCCACTTTTCCTGCTGCCAAAGCTTTCGTGCTTTTGTCCAAAATCTCCTGATTTGACTGTATATTTTCCGCAAAAGCACTGATCTCATTTTGCAGCATCAATATATGTTGTCGTTCTTCTTCCACGACTTTATTCATTGCATCTATTTTATTCTGTATAACATATTGCGCATATTCTTTGTTTTCATGAATAATTTTCTGATTAAAAGCTTTTAATTTTTTCTTTATCTGCGGTTCTCCATATTCAATTGCATGCCGGTAATCCGCTTCATCAGACAAAGCATAGGTTTCTTTTTCCAGATCATCAATATCTGACACTCCACGCTTAATCATCAATCTTCCCAGATATGCTCCTCCAGAATGCGGATCCACATTCAGCACCTGATTAAATACTTCATTTGCTTCGTTAAAATTTCTGTCCTGCAGACAAATATATCCTCTCTCAATCATACCTCCGGTATTGGTATTTCCCATGCCTGCTGCCGCTGAAACAGGAGCTACTTTCTTTCTGTTGCTATTCATAATCTTATGAATTCCGTGAAGCAGATCCTGCTGAAATCCGATTTTAGTTGCATCCTGTGCCTGTAAATGCCGTCCGTTAATTTCCTGCGGTATATCATATGGATCCATTCCTGCATATACGGGAATCAATGTTTTTGTATTTTCTTCTTCATCCATCATAGCCAGGTATCTCATCCACTCGTTGCGTACCCACGGAGCATTCATATGCTCGCGGCTGGTTCCAACAAGAAGCATAATTCTGGAACTACGCAGTGCCGAATAAATAATCGGTTCATAATCCTCTCCCAACCTGTTTTCCAGTGTTATCCTTGAAAAAAAGACTTTATATCCTTCCTGCGTAAGTCTTGAATAAATATCCTGAGCAATTACACTGTCTTCTGTACGCTGGCTGCTTCCTTCTTCCAGCTCTTTATAACTGATAAAAATATCAAAGGGCTCTTCCTTTTGAACAAGTTGGAAAATCTTTTTCTGAAGCTTTGCTATTTCTGCTGCTTCCTCCTCATGCTGCTTTCTGGCCATTGGTTTTGCTTTCTGACACGCCAGCTGATAATCAGAATCTTCAAAAATTGGTTTTGGAACAGTACGGTGACATGTCGGAATCATTTTTTTAGTTCCTGGATCTTCTACATACTCAATTCCATATCTACATAAAACCAGTCCCCAGTATGCCTCTGCCTCATTAGGAAACTCCTTTACCATACTGTTGTAAACATCCGCTGCTCTGTCAAAAAGATTATTTTTACGATACTGATTGGCTCTGTTATACAGTTCGGCTTTCCTTTCATTATTTTCCAGTGGCACAGTCTGGCGGCTGCCGCAGTACTCGCATTCACAAAGCCCGTTTTCTTCATCAATGATCTGCAGATCACCTTTACACATTTTGCATTTGTAAATCATCTGTTCTCCCCCTTGTGTTTATAATTAATTCTTTCATTTAGTTAGTCAAGCGGATATTCGCAATCCGCTTTGCTACTTGCTCATAATATCGCCCTTCTTTTTCAACATCCTGCTGAAACATTCCGGTGTCATATTTAGATATGAAGCCACATCCTTCTTATTTATCTTATCTATTAATTCCGGATATACTTTCAAAAAATATTCATATTTCTGCATCGGAGTACAGGTAAGTATCATTTTTCTGTACTCATATTCCCGTAACGAGGAAACTCCCTGCATACGATTACATATTAATGCTACTTCCAGGTTTTCCTTCGCCAGCCTATGTATAAAAGTTGATGAAATGCTCACAATTTCACAATCAGTCACTGCTTCCACTGTCAGAAATGAAGTCATATTTCTGTCCAGATTCATGATTCCCACTAGCGGTTCGCCTGCCAGATGAGCAAAACAATGAATCTGATGTTTTCCTTTTGGGTTTTTATAATAAGCTTTAACAATATCACCTGTTTTATATAAAAAAGAAATTTGCTTCACTTTTTCATTTTCCCGAGCAATCAACATCCTGGCTTTTAGTTTACAGATACTTGAATTTTCAGTAAGTTTTTCAAGTACCTCTTCAGATTTTATTCCTATTGTTTTTCGATAAAAATTTTTTATTCTATCCTTTTCATTACTTTGCGGTACACAAGACATATGTTTTTCCTTTTCATTCGTATTTTATTTCAAGATATATATAATCTCTAATATACAAATATGAGATTTTTAATATCCTATTCAAGTTGTAATTTTACTGCTCATTTTCGAAAATATATTCGCAATTCTATATAAATGAGCTGTTGTTTTTATTATAATCTACAATTTGTCAAATTTCAAATTTTCTACTTGATCAGAATCAAGTTATTGTATATTTTATTACGGTTCAGAGCTTAGCTGGACAGTAGCCATTGCAGATTCTACTTCTTTTAATTTTCCAAGATTATATTGTTATTGTAATGCCTAAAAATCCCCAACTCCCGCAGAACAATTCTGCGGGAGCCGGGGATTTTATGTAGGTATGAACATGATACACGAATACGTCAGATCAAGCGGATATTCGCAATCCGCTTCGCTACTTGCTCATAACCGAATAACTGCTTCGCAGTTTATCAGAAGGAGTTTGCACTCCTCCTGATACAAGCAAGTCCCCACCCACTGCTTATTGCTTTTCGCAATTGAAGCAGGGGACTTACTTGATTCGGTTATATAATCTATGTTTTACAGTCTCTTACTTAACAATCATACCAGTCTTTCTGTCACTGAAGATCGCTACTTCGATCAGGAAGATGATACCAAGGATCAGCTGCTGTAACTGTGTAGGCATCATCAGCATTACCAGACCACTAGAAAGTACTTTATATGTCATAACACCAAGGATGATGTTATAGAATCTTACTTTAGCACCGCCGTTTACAGGCATTCCGCCAAGTACCAGGGCGATCATGATCTGTGTTTCCAGCTGATTTCCGGCTGTTGATGTAACGGAACCTACTTTGATGGCATTTACAAATGCTGCAAGTCCTGTGATACATCCTGCTGCCACGAATACAAGGATCTTTGTAGTCTCTACACGGATACCTGCAAATCTTGCAGCTGTTTCACCTGCACCGATTGCTTTCAGTCTGGAGCCCAGACCTGTGTAAGTGAATACAAGATATGCCACTACGAAGATGATCACTGTAAAAGTAAGCATAAATGGCAGTGTGTTATATTTGGAAATATCACTTACTGCGTAAACAGGTGAATTAGTTGTTGCATAAGCACAAACTCCACGGAACAGATACATGGTACAGATTGTAACAATGAAGCTTGTGATTTTTCTCTTAACATTAAAGTAACCATTGATCAGTCCGATCAGTCCGCCAGTTACCACACCACCAATTGCTGCCAGAACCATGTTGTAATGGGAAAGGTAGCAGACTACGATGGAAGCAACACCAAGCATGGAGCCCTGGGAGAAATCCAGGCCACCCATTGTCATTACCATGAACACGCCGATAGATGAGATCAGCAGCATGTATGACTGGCTCAGAAGCAGTGATATATTTTTCGGCTGAAACAGTCTGCCGTCTGTGAGGAATGCAAATAATACACAGATGATCACAAATCCTGCGATAGGAAGGATCGTACGCACAATGGGACGTTCCAGAAATGGTACTTGCTCAGTTGATTTTTTTGTTGTACTCATTTTTTTACCCCCTTAAATCATATTGTCAATCAGATCTGTGTCTTTCAGATCCGGAGAGCGAAGGAATTCACCATTGATCTTACCGTCCTTCATGATCAGGATACGGTCTGCCATACCCAGAAGCTCCATGATTTCCTCAGAGATCATAATAATGGATTTTCCTCTTTTTCTCATATCGTCCATCATGGCATAGATATCAGCTTTAACTTTAACATCAATACCACGGGTAGGGGAGTCAAGGATAATCAGGTCGGAGTCCTTACCAACCCAGCGTGCAAGAACGACTTTCTGTTTGTTACCGCCTGAAAGAGCAGATACAAACTGGTCAACGCCTGTCATTTTTGTACTCATCTGTTTTGCAAATTTATTGGCAAATTCATTCATTGTCTTTGCACGAAGGAATCCATGAGTTTTCAGATCCTCCAGGGATGGAAGACAGATGTTATCGCCAATTGTATCATTAATGACCAGAGACTCATTGTCTCTGTCTTTGGAAGCATATGCAATGCTGTGTTTGATGGCATCCGGAATGGAATTGATCGGTGTGCCGTCTCCCAGAGTTACACTTCCCTGACGGAAATAGGAAGCTCCGAAGAGTGCCTTTCCAACCTCATGCATACCACATTCGGAAAGTCCTCCGATACCAAGGATCTCCCCTTTGTGGAGATCAAGGTTCAGGTTCTCAATCTGTCCTTTTACTGTCACGTTCTTAGCGGAAAGAACAACTTCGTCAGATACCTTTTCGCCGTAGTCTGTACGATAGTAGCTGTCGCCGATCTCACGGCCTACCATTAAGGCTTTCAGTCTGTCAGGTGTAGCTTCTTCCTTTGTGATGGAACCGATCTTCACACCATCTCGAAGTACGCTGATGTTATCAGACTGCTCAATAACTTCCTCAAGGTCATGAGAAATAAAGATTACGCAGTTTCCTGTGTCACGAACCTTGTGCATTACCTTGAAAAGCTCTTCACGACCTTTCTGACCAAGTGCTGTTGTTGTCTCGTCTACAACCAGAACCTTCGGATTAAAGTAAGTAGATTTTACAATCTCTACCAGCTTACGATCCTCGAAGTTGTAATCATCGATTACTTTAGTTGCATCAATATAATTGAATCCATAGCTGTCCAGATATTCCTGGGCTTTCTTGTTCATTGCTGCGGTATTTTTGATACCACATTTAGTAAACTGATCCTCGTTTCCAAGGAAAATATTCTCTGCTACAGTCAGTCCGGAAAGTGTTCCGATCTCCTGTACGATAATGGCTACACCCTGATGGTTTGCTTCAACCTGGTTTGTTGCGGTGATCTCTTTTCCTTCAAGAATAAACTTACCGGAATCTTTCTGGTAAATACCTGTCAGGCAGGATGTCAATGTAGATTTACCGGAACCGTTTTCACCGATCAGTGCGTGGATCTCACCTTTATTAAATGTAAAGGAAACGTTATCCAGGGCGTGTGTGATGCCAAAATGTTTATCAATATTTTCTGCTCTTAATAATATTTCACCCATAATCGTTCTCCTTATTTTACTACAAGACCTTTAACCGGTTTGGTTGTCAGTGCAACGATCACCAGCAGTGCAACACCTGTTACCACGTTCTGGATCGTAGTCGGAGCACCAAGTGCAACGAAACCGTTGAACATAAGCTGGATGATCATCTCACCGATCACGATAGCGATAACCGGATGGCCGTATTTCTTAAATGCCAGTCCAAAGAAGGTTCCCATCAGAGGAGTAAAGTTACGGCTCATAGAGGAAAGATTGGAAGCTGATGTCATGGAAGTACCAAAGCTGATTGTCAGGATTGCCTGAAGTCCAAAGAAGAAACCTGCAAGAGTAAAGGCTACAATTTTGTATTTGGAAACATTTACACCCATGTTCTTTGCAACAACTTCGTTGCTTCCGATTGCGTATGTATAAGTACCGATTTTTGTGTATTTCAGAATGAATGCACAGAGCAGATATGCGATCAGTGCCAGAATCAGGTTAACCGGATAATCACCGAATGCTCTGTAATCTGTAGAAAGGATTACGTTCTTTCCGTTTGTGGCATATACACTGAACGCCTCATATATCAGGGACAGGGCACATGTAACGATCAGGGAAGAAATATGTAATTTGATATAAACCACACCATTGATGAGACCAATGATCGTACCACAGATCAGCGGTGCAATGATAAGACCGGCATAACCGAATTTCTCACTTGCATTGCAGGCGATAATGGATGAAAGTACGATATTGGCACCAACACTCATATCGAAAGGTCCCATTACGCAGATAAAGTAGAGGCCACATCCGCCAACTGCGTAAATTAATGCTGATTTCATGTAAGTGGCCAGTTTCTCCGGGGAACCGAAAGTAGTCGGTGCAAGTACTTTAAATACTGCCCAGAAAACTACAAGCATAAGAACCAGAAGGCCGATTCCATAATACTGGCTTTGTTTGAGTTTTTTCATAACCATTCTCCTTATCCAATTCTTCGCCCGCCAAAAGCAGGAGGTCAGACGCTTCCTCAGGGTTTGGCCTTTTGCTTCGAGCGGGCACTGACAATTACCTCTTAAAAGTTTCTCCACTGCCCTTTGGAGAAAAGGCAGTGGAGCATAAGTTCATCATATTAGTTGCTGTGACGGGAAATAACATCATCAATAGAAAGTGATGTAGCTGCTTTGTTCAGATCATCAAAGCTGTATCCTGCTAATTCCACAAGCTCTTCATCTGTATATGGATCATCATCTACAAAGTATTTCTTGTAGTTTTCATAGTCTTCGGAAGAAGATACATACAGATATGGGAACTGGATTTCGTATCCGAAGGATCCTTCCTCTTTTACATAGTTGCCTTTGATTGCGTTATATGTGATAAGGAATGCATATAACGGGTCGCAGAAGTGTCCGCCTGATTCAGCAAACATTCCGCCTGATTCAAGCTGCTCGCCAAGGTCATCAAGGAAGTCTGTGGAAACAACGTCGATCTTTCCTGTAAGTCCTTCGTTTGCCAGAGCACCGATGGAACCAACAAGCGGGTCACCGCCGCCACCTGCAACGATCAGAGCGTCCATATCAGGGTTGGAGTTGTAAAGGGAAAGAGCTGCTGCTGCACCTTCTTCAGAAGATGTGTTAGCATATACAGGCTCTGTCATTGTTGCCTGATCATCCGGGTTAGCTTCATTCCATTCGTCAACTGCCTGTTTGTAACCTTTCCATCTCTGCTGGAAGGTAGCATCACCAACTGTCCATGCTTCAAGACCGATGTTTCTGTCACCGTTCTCAAGAAGCAGGTTAACCAGTGTGTATCCGTTTGTTACTTCGTCTTCATGAACTGCTCCAAGATAGTACTGGGAGTTGCATGCTGTCTGGTATACTTCCGGGCTGTTCTCTTCAGAGATGATACGGTAAAACTGTGTAAGGTAAACCTGGTTTGCATCGCAGGTCTGGATTGCAGATGTCATTTCAGAGTCTGCGGAGTTACAGATTACGATACCATTACATCCTGCTGCACAAAGCTGTTCAACAGAAGCTGTAACCTGCTCAGATACGTGACCCTGGTCAACGTACATTACATTAACACCAAGAGCATCCGCTGCTTTGTCAATGATTTTCTTACTCTGGCTTCCAAGTACGTCTGTGGAACTCCAGATAGAAACACCGATTGTAATATCATCGTCAGCTGCCTGTGTGGTAACTGCACTTACTGGTAAGGAACCAATCATTGCTGCTGTTGCTGCGATAGCAACTGCTTTTCTCATTCTTTTTTTCATGTTGTAAAAGCCTCCTTGATAAAATTTGGTTTCTTGATTTTGTGAACGGAAATTATGTTTTCGTGCTCTCCGTTCCTCTGTGACTATATTAAACCATATTTTGCCTTTGGTCAGTTAGGACATATTTGGAAAATTTTGTTGCACATTCTTGACCAGTTTATACAAAAAAGTCCTCTGTATCCGTTCGATTCGATAAGAACCACCATACAGAGGACTTCCAATTCCGTTACTGTTCACTCAATTCTATCTGAATTTCTTCCATATTAATTATTATAATTGTGCCAGATTATTTCTGTAATCCCTTGGGCTGCATCCCATCTTTTTCCTGAATACTCTGCTAAAGTAATTGTAATCATCATATCCCACCAGGAACGAAATCGTCTCTAGCTTCTTATCCGGATCTTTCATCAGCTCTGCAGCCTTCTCCATCCTGATCCTGGTAAGGAAGGCAATAATCGTCTCACCATATTTCTGGCTGAAGCTTCTGGACAGATAGCTGGCATCCATATGATATTCTTCTGCCAGAGCAGTAAGTGTAATATTCTCATAATAAGAACGTTCCATATATTTATGGATCTGCTCTACCTGCTGCATAATGGAACCTGATCCGGAATCCGAATCCTTGTCCTCTCCCCTTTCCCAGAGACTGTCCAGAAGAATCTTTAACGAAGCAAGTAAAGACGGCGCATTCAGGCATTTCATATAATAGTCAATATTGTCCATAGCCTCCTCCGCCTGTGCAGTAAGCTCCGGACATTTCTCCTGCACATAGCGGTACAGGATTCCTGTAAGCCTGCCGGTATACTGTTTCACATCCAGATAAGTCCAGGCACCATTGTCACAATCCTTAAAGTCACAGGTCTTAAAAATCAATTTCTCTGTCTTTGATTTCTGTCCTGTTGCCAGAAGATGATACAACTCCGTTTCCATATGGGCAGGCGCTGATTTTCCCATCATCTGGATCTCGCTGCTTCTCTGAGACTCTTCTCTTTTTTCCTCCTGGCATGAAAGGATACAATGATGTCTGTTAAATGGCCGGGTAACCAATGTAGAAATCAATTCCCTGTAAATGGTACCGATATCGTCTAATGAACTGGTCTGCTCATGAAGTACAACAGAAATCGGTCCGTATTCTTCCAGTGGAAATTCTCTCAGAATATTTTCTGCCAGTGTTCTGAATTCCTTTGCATCTGCAGTCTTTACGAGGAGAAACTCACTCATCTTATTACTGTTGTTAAAAATAATCACATTTTCTTCCAAACCAGTCAGCTCTCTCAGCCTGGATTTAATACTCCAGGACATCTGCAGATTGTCATATTCAAACTTCTCTGCAATTTCAGCAATATTATAAAATTTCACCATCAGCGTGGCAACTTCAGAGAAAGTATTAGTACTGGATACATAAGTCTGTGCATCAGCCTGTCCATATAATTTTCCGGAAAGCAATGCTGAATATTCGCTGTCTTCCAGAAAAGATGAAAGCTTATGTTCACGAATCCGGCTGCTTTCATCCTGCTTTTTAGTATTTTCCCTCTCTTCCAGAAGATTCAGGGCTTTGGTAAGAACCTTGACCATCTCTTCTTTTCCCACCGGTTTCAAAAGATAGTCCAGTCCGCCGGAAACAAATACCCCCTTCACCTTATCAAAATCATCATAACCGCTGATAGCAACCGTAATGATCTCAGGATATTCCTTCTGCAGCCGCTCCAGCAATTCCAGACCACTTAAAAAAGGCATATTAATATCCGTAAGAATAATATCCGGCTTTTCCTCTTCTATCCTTTCCATAACCTCCTCACCGTCACATGCAGGTTCCAGAAATTCCAGGGAATATTCCTCCCACGGGATCAGATTTCGGATATTCTCACGGCTCCAGAATTCATCATCTGCAGCAAGTACCTTATATTTCATAGTTTTCAATATTTTTCTCCCCTCAAATATGCCTGTCCCAATATTTTTCTGTTAAAGGCACATGATGTCCCAATGTCAAGCATGGCATTTTTTATATTATATATTGTCAGATATTTCCGGAGAAGCGGCCGGGACTGTAATCGTCACAGTTGTCCCCTCTCCCACTATACTGTCAATATGTAGTCCATAGCCCGCACCAAAAAGCTTCTTCAGCCGCGCATTGACATTAAGGATTCCAATGGAAATTCCGGATTCCACCCTTTTCATATCGTTCTGTTCCAACAGCCGGTTCATGGCCTCTGCGTCCATTCCTGCACCATTATCCTGAACTGTGATCACCAGATTCTCACCCACATGCTCCGAACGTATCAGAAGCTTCTTATCCTTGCGGCGGACATTTCTCAGCCCGTGTGTCAGTGCATTCTCCACAACCGGCTGAATACAGATACGGGGCATCTGGTCTGCAAGTGTCTCACTATCTATCTGATAATCATAGGCAACTGTTGAACCGTTCCTCACATCCATTACATAAAGATAATTTCTCACATGGGACATTTCATTCTGCACAGTGGATAATTCGTCTGTCATATTCAGGCTGTAACGGAAAATCGCAGACAGAGAACGGCACATGCCACTTACCATAGGGCAATTCTGTGCATTTGCAATTCCACTCATAGTATCCAGAGTATTATAGAGAAAATGTGGATTGATCTGTGCCTGAAGCATTTTGTATTCCGTACGTTCCACCAGCATTTTATGCTGCAGCTCCTCCTGGGCCATCACCTGCATACGATCCAGCATTTCATTAAATTCCGTACCAAGAGTCGTAAGCTCCTGTGACCATCCTACCGGACGCACACGTAACTGTGTTTCTCCGTTTTTGATCTGCGTGATCGTACTGCTCATTTCCTCTACCGGCTTTGTCAGCCATTGGGATAAAAACAATACAATAATTGTGATAGCCAGCAGCATGGCTGCCATTATGATCAGCAGTGTTCTGATCAAAGACTTCTGTGTTGCTGTAAGAAGTGACTGTGAAACAAGTACAAAAGCTTCCAGATTATAGTTTTCCTGAGAAACCTGTATCAGATAGTTTCCATCATATTCCTGCTCCAGCTTAGTAGATTTATAATAGTTTTCCACAGCCTTTGCAAGCTGTTTCTGGATTCTGCGCTGACTGTCTGATGCCTGTCCGGTCATTGCGACCACCCTGTCATTCAACGGCTGAAGCCACAGGCAAACCTGCTCTACGTCCACATATTTAGACATAATAGAAGTAAACGCTGCACTGTTGATATCACATACAAGATATCCCAGCCCGCTTCTGTCTGCATCATAGTTATGCAATTTTAAAACCAGACGGACAATATCTTTTTTTGCATCTGGATTATGATATCCTGAGATCATCAGATCTGTACGTTTTCCGTGAACATAATCATATACTCTGTCTGAATTGTTATCATATTCTTCTGATTTGTAAATATCCTTTGGGTATGCAGCTGAATTATATCTGTAACTGCTGATCAGATGATCCTTTGTATCATACAGATACATAGCCAGAAGCTGGTCTTCTTTTGTAAAACGTTTTCTCGCAAAATACCAGCTTCTCCAGTAATAATCCTTCAGACTGCTATCCTGTTCCGCTGCGCTGCGCATATCATTGATCAGATCCTGTTCACTGTATATTGTAAGCATTTCTCCGCGAATGGTATGAATAAAGCTGGACAGATCTGTCTGCATCTTATTCAATGATATCTCATGATCTGATATAATTTCCGCCCGTATCTGTCTTCGCAGTGACTGCTGAAACAGAAATGTCTGCAATAATAAAGCAAACAGCACACTGCTGATACACAATACCAACGTAGCCTTCCGCATCGTCCACTTCCTGGATTTCATTTTTTTCTATCTCTCCAACACTTTATTCTTTTAACCTGCAAATAATTTACAGACATACATTGGTTTTATTTTATCATACTATCAGAAAAAGTGTAACCTATTTTCCGTTACGCAAGAAAGAATCCTGCTTGCAGGATTCTCCGCCTGCGACGGGTCGCTTCAGCGACATAATTCCTCTCCGTCGCAGTGCGATCCTGCCCGGAGGGCTTTTTTATATTATAGGAACATTACAAAGTAATTTCCTATAATATAAAAAAGTCCCTCTGTTATTGCCGGGATCAACACACAGAAGAACGTTATTAATAACAAACTATTTTCTTATACCATACACAAATATACAAAATATGCTGCATAACATAACAGCATAAGAATTCCACATGGCTTTCGGAGTTCTTTGTGCCGGAAGGTCCCAAGCCAGAGGATAACTCCGCACAAAATTGCAATCCCCGTATCTATAATAAATTTACTTTCAAAGGGAACTGTGCAGATAAGCGCTGTGGTACCGATCACAAACAGAATATTAAAGATATTGCTGCCCACAATGTTTCCGATGGCAATTCCTGCATTTCCTCTTTTTGCAGCTGTAACAGATGTAACCAGTTCAGGAAGTGATGTTCCCAGTGCAACGATCGTCAGCCCGATAAATCTTTCGCTTATTCCAAAATAACGTGCTATTTCTGAAGCTCCGCTTACTGCAAAATCGCTGCCCTTTACAACCAGAATCCCGCCAAGAGCCATCAGAAGAAGGCATTTCCATATAGGATAATCCTTTGTTTCTCCATCCTCCTGATCATTTCCCTTTCTTGCCATTACGAACAAATATCCCAGATATGCCAGAAAAAGGATCCAGAAAATCACACCTTCTGCAAAAGTTACTTCCGATCCTGTAATGCCGAAAATCATCAGCACAATTGTTACCACAATCATAAATGGAATTTCATACAGAAATGTAGATTTCTGTATTGCCACATTTGTAATCAGTACCGTAACTCCCAGGATAATCAGAATATTAAGAATATTGCTTCCAACCACATTTCCGATTGTAATACCCGCATTTTTATTCATTCCTGCTGTAATACTTACAGCTGCCTCCGGCATACTGGTTCCCATTGCTACGATCGTCAATCCAATGATCAGTTGGGGGATTCCCAGCTTCTTTGCAATACTGGCTGCCCCCTCCACAAACCAGTCTGCTCCCTTCACCAGAAACAGAAAACCTACCAGCAAAATAAAAACCTGCATAAACATCTTTTTTTTCTCTCTTTCCTCATTTTATTTTGCAGTAGGTATAAAAAAGAGACTCCTACTGCATGCACAGTAAAAGTCTCGCTGTTTCATCACTTTCCGAGTTATATGTTTCAATAACTGTCCTGACGAAGAAGTGAACCAAATCGGCCAGCTACTCCCTTTTCATATGTATATTCTAACAGACTGCTTTTTATAAATCAATTATTTTTATCTGTTTTTTCTTTTTTATTCCTATTTGCTATTTTTTATAATCCATGTATTCCTGATCCAACAGAAAAACCCCGGAAACCTTGCGGTTCCGGGGTATCTTACGTTTGGACACAATGTACCTTGCGGTACTCAATATATATAATTAAGATGTTATGCTAAAATTATTCGATAACTGTAGCAACACGTCCTGATCCTACAGTACGTCCACCTTCACGGATAGCGAAAGTAAGACCCTGAGCCATAGCGATTGGGTGGATCAGTTCGATTGTCATTTCGATGTTATCTCCAGGCATGCACATTTCTGTTCCTTCTGGAAGGTTGCAAACACCTGTTACGTCTGTTGTTCTGAAGTAGAACTGTGGACGATAGTTGTTGAAGAATGGAGTATGACGTCCACCTTCATCTTTTGTCAGAACGTAAACCTGAGCTGTGAATTTTGTATGGCATGTGATTGTTCCTGGTTTAGCAAGAACCTGTCCACGCTCGATTTCGTTTCTCTGAACACCACGAAGAAGTGCACCGATGTTATCACCAGCCTGAGCTTCATCAAGAAGTTTACGGAACATTTCGATACCAGTTACAACAACTTTACGTGTTTCTTCTTTGATACCAACGATTTCAACTTCGTCAGATACATGAAGTACACCAGCCTCTACTCTACCAGTAGCAACTGTACCACGACCTGTGATAGAGAATACGTCCTCTACAGGCATTACGAATGGTTTATCTGTGTCACGCTGTGGGTCTGGAATGTAGCTGTCAACAGCATCCATAAGTTCCATGATCTTGTCTCCCCACTCGCTGCTCGGATCTTCAAGAGCTTTAAGAGCTGAACCCTGGATTACAGGAATGTCATCTCCTGGGAAGTCATACTCGCTTAAGAGTTCACGAATTTCCATTTCTACCAGTTCAAGAAGTTCTTCATCATCAACCATATCACATTTGTTCATGAATACAACGATGTAAGGAACACCTACCTGACGGGAAAGAAGGATGTGCTCTTTAGTCTGAGCCATAACACCATCTGTAGCAGCAACAACGAGGATAGCACCATCCATCTGAGCTGCACCTGTGATCATGTTCTTAACGTAGTCAGCATGTCCTGGGCAGTCAACGTGTGCATAGTGTCTATGCTCTGTTTCATACTCAACGTGTGCTGTAGAAATTGTGATACCACGTTCTCTTTCTTCCGGAGCTTTATCGATGTTAGCGAAATCTGTAGCTGTGTTACCAGCAACTCTTTCAGCCAGAACTTTTGTGATAGCTGCAGTTAAAGTTGTTTTACCATGGTCAACGTGTCCGATGGTACCAATGTTACAATGCGGTTTTGTTCTCTCAAACTTAGCTTTTGCCATTTTAAAACGTCCTCCTTAAAACTTTGGCTCTTATATTATTATAGAGCATCTTTTTCGGTTTTAAACTTGCTATCCTTGATTATATTGCATAACCAAAATATTTGCAAGTGTTTTATACAATTTGATAACTTGCATTACCAATTGTTGTATCATTACAGTCCACACATTACTGAGAATACAGCGGACAGTAATTTTATATCTCCTACAGTCTGCTGGCTTTAAACACCGACAGACTGCAGATGATCAATAATTATCAGTCTTTCTTAGAAAGAATCTTTTCCTGTACAGACTTC
Organism: Blautia sp. HCP3S3_C4; assembly: GCF_052064095.1. Taxonomy (NCBI): domain Bacteria; kingdom Bacillati; phylum Bacillota; class Clostridia; order Lachnospirales; family Lachnospiraceae; genus Blautia; species Blautia sp. HCP3S3_C4. Next base: position 100,467 of record NZ_JBQHWF010000005.1, on the reverse strand, counting down.
GGAACCTGCTCATATTTCTCAAAGAACATAGAGTAGTTACCACGTCCCTGTGTTCTGGAACGAAGGTCTGTAGCATATCCAAACATTTCGGAAAGCGGTACATATCCACGGATCATCTTACCACCGCCGATATCTTCCATACCTTCGATACGTCCACGACGGGAGTTGATATCACCAATAACGTCACCCATGTAATCTTCTGGTGTAGTAACTTCGACCTTCATGATTGGCTCAAGAAGAACCGGAGCTGCTTTCTGCATAGCATCCTTGAATGCAAGAGAACCTGCAATATGGAATGCCATTTCAGAAGAGTCGACTTCATGGTAAGAACCATCGTATACATTAGCATGTACACCAACTACCGGGAATCCACCAAGGATACCAGCTTTCATAGCCTCTTCGATACCTTCTCCAACTGCAGGGATGTATTCCTTCGGAATAGCACCACCAACAACTGTGGATTCGAACTTGTACAGTTCTTCTCCGTTGGCATCCATAGGTGTAAATTTAACTTTACAGTGACCATACTGTCCACGACCACCGGACTGTTTTGCATACTTGCTGTCTACATCAACAGGTTTGGTGATTGTTTCTTTGTAAGCAACCTGAGGAGCACCTACGTTAGCCTCTACCTTGAATTCACGAAGGAGACGGTCAACGATGATATCCAGATGAAGCTCACCCATACCAGCGATAATGGTCTGTCCTGTTTCCTGATTTGTATGTGCACGGAATGTCGGGTCTTCTTCTGCAAGTTTTGCAAGAGCTTCACCAAGTTTACCCTGTCCAGCTTTAGTCTTAGGCTCGATAGCCATCTCGATAACCGGTTCTGGGAATTCCATGGACTCCAGGATTACCGGATGCTGCTCGTCACAGATTGTATCACCGGTTGTTGTGAATTTGAATCCGATTGCTGCAGCGATATCACCGGAATATACTTTATCAAGTTCCATACGTTTGTTAGCATGCATCTGAAGAATACGTCCAACACGTTCTTTCTTGTCCTTAGTAGCGTTAAGTACATAAGAACCAGAATTCATTGTACCGGAGTATACACGGAAATATGCAAGTTTACCAACGAATGGGTCTGTCATAATCTTAAATGCCAGAGCTGAGAATGGTTCTTCATCAGAAGAATGTCTCACTACTTCGTTACCGTCCAGATCAATTCCCTGAATTGGAGGAATATCTGTAGGAGCCGGCATATACTCAAGGATAGCATCAAGAAGTTTCTGAACACCTTTGTTTCTGTAAGCAGAACCACAGCAAACCGGAACAGCAGTACACTCGCATGTAGCTTTTCTTAATGTTGCTTTCAGTTTCTCAACAGTTGGTTCTTCACCTTCAAGATATTCCATCATTAAGTCGTCATCAAGCTCACAGATTTTCTCAATGAGCTCTGTATGATAAAGCTCAGCATCTTCCTTCATGTCTTCAGGAATGTCAACGATGGAGATGTCATCACCTTTTTCATCGTTGTAGATGTAAGCTTTCATTTCGAATAAGTCAATGATTCCTTTGAAATCATCTTCTTTTCCGATTGGCAGCTGTAAGCAGATTGCGTTTTTACCAAGACGAGTCTTGATCTGCTCTACTGCACCGTAGAAGTCTGCACCAAGGATATCCATCTTGTTGATGAATGCCATACGTGGTACATTGTAAGTGTCGGCCTGACGCCATACGTTTTCAGACTGCGGTTCAACACCACCCTTAGCACAGAAAACGCCGACAGCACCGTCAAGTACACGAAGAGAACGCTCAACTTCTACTGTGAAGTCAACGTGACCTGGGGTATCAATGATGTTGATACGATGTTCCAGAGCACCTGGCTTCGGTTTGCAGTTCTCTTCCAGAGTCCAGTGACATGTTGTAGCCGCTGAAGTGATTGTGATACCTCTCTCCTGCTCCTGTTCCATCCAGTCCATGGTAGCAGTACCTTCATGAGTATCACCAATCTTATAGTTGACACCTGTATAATACAGGATACGTTCTGTGAGAGTTGTTTTACCCGCATCGATATGAGCCATAATACCAATATTTCTGGTACGCTCTAATGGATATTCTCTTCCCTCTTTAGCCAATGGATTTTCCTCCTATATTAGAAGCGATAGTGAGCAAATGCTTTATTTGCCTCAGCCATCTTGTGCATGTCTTCTTTTCTCTTAACGGATGCACCTGTGTTGTTCATTGCATCTAAAAGCTCATTTGCAAGTCTTTCTTCCATTGTTTTCTCGCCTCTTTTACGAGAGAACATTGTTAACCAGCGAAGAGCCAGTGCCTGACGTCTGTCTGCTCTTACCTCGATCGGAACCTGATAAGTAGCACCACCGATACGTCTAGCTTTTACTTCAAGAAGTGGCATGATGTTGTTCATAGCCTCTTCGAAAACTTCAAGTGCTGGTTTTCCAGCTTTTTCTTCGATTCTGGCGAATGCACCGTAAACAATTTTCTGTGCTACACCTTTCTTACCGTCTAACATGATGTTATTGATAAGTTTGGTAACCACTTTATTGTTGTACATTGGATCTGCCAGAACGTCTCTTTTCTGAGTATGTCCTTTACGTGGCACGTTACTTCCCTCCTTAATCATTGTGATTAAATCATCGGTACTCACGCAGATAACTATTGCATGTTCGCACTGGTAAGGTCCTATATTTAACCCGCAACCGGCAGGGTATATGGAATACCGTACAAATTCGATTCATAGTTTATTCGTGAATTTTCGATTTCATTAATTCATATTTGCTGTCTCAAACAATGAGATCAGTTGCTTTTTGAGAGCCTTCTCAATTATTTCTTTTTAGGTCTCTTAGCGCCGTATTTAGAACGGGCCTGTTTTCTGTTAGCAACACCTGCAGTATCAAGAGTACCTCTGATGATGTGGTATCTTGTACCAGGTAAGTCCTTAACCCTTCCACCACGGATCAGAACAACGCTATGCTCCTGAAGGTTGTGACCTTCTCCTGGGATGTAGCTTGTTACTTCGATTCCGTTGGAAAGACGAACTCTGGCGATTTTTCTAAGAGCTGAGTTAGGCTTCTTAGGAGTTGCAGTCTTAACTGCTGTACAAACGCCACGTTTCTGTGGTGCAGACTGTTCAACTGCTTTCTTTCTTAAAGAGTTGAATGTTTTCTGGAGAGCCGGAGCTGTAGATTTCTTTACAGATGTCTGGCGTCCTTTTCTTACTAACTGGTTGAATGTTGGCATTCCATTTCACCTCCCGATTTATTTCTCCATAGATTTTTCTATGGGGCCTTGCGGTTGCTATTCTCGCATTTACGCGCAAAAAAATTAAACGTTTCTTATGCACGCTTGCTCATTATATCCTTTACAGAAAGCGCTGTCAAGGTATTTTGCAAGATTTTTTCTTTCTTTTTGCATGAATTTAGTATAGATACACGATTGCATTTTACAAATCACTTCATTATAATAACAGACAAAGAAAAGTTACTGCCTGCTAAACGCAGTAACATTTAAAAGGTTTATTATTTATAGAAAGGATTTTTTATGAAAAAGCCCAGTATAATGGCTGTATTACTGTTTCTCACCGGACTTTTGTGCATTGTCTCCCTCTTTTTCTTTACCAAAAGTACCACGGAGCAGATCATTGCCACTGAAAAAGATGTAGATACCGTGACAGAACAGATCACAGCTAAGCAAAAGGAATTTCAGACTGCCCAGGAAAAATATACCGCTGCAGTAGATGAAGTTCAGAATAATATCAACTATTTGAAACAGAAAGCCCAGACAGCATCACAGAAGCAGGAAAAAGAAAAGGCAGATATTTCTGAAGAGGAGACCACCTCCAAGCCTTCTGTTTTCAGTCAGGCAGATGCTTCCGAACCAGATAACTTTTCTGCCGATAACGGACATGTGGTAGGAATTGATCCGGGACATCAGGGTGAAAATGTGGATATGAGTGCTCCGGAGCCCATTGGACCTGGTTCTTCAGAGATGAAGGCAAAATGTACTTCCGGTACCCGTGGCTCCTTTACCGGAATTCCCGAATACCAGTTGAACCTGAATGTTTCCCTTCAATTAAAAGATGTGCTGGAACAGAGAGGCTACCGGGTAGTTATGACCAGAACTGACAATGATACTGCCATCAGTAACAAGGAACGGGCTGAATATGCAGCCTCTCAGGGTTCAGAGATCTATGTCCGTATTCACGCAAACGGTACGGATTCTTCTTCTGCATCCGGAGCCCTGGCTATGGCTCCTTCTCAGAGCAATCCTTATGTTTCCTCTCTTTTTGATCAGTCAAACAGACTTTCCCAGTGTATTCTGGATTCCTATTGTCAGGCTACAGGCTTTCAGAATCTGGGGATACAGTACACAGATACTATGACCGGAATTAATTGGAGCACTGTTCCTGTAACAATCCTGGAAATGGGTTTTATGACCAATCAGAATGATGACACCAAAATGAACGATTCCCAGTTCCAGCAGACTATGGTTGAAGGAATCGCCAATGGAATCGATGCTTATTTTGCTTCAGTATAGAAAGAAAATAGAAAGAAGTATACACAACAGAAAGGAATACACTAATGGACGATAATAATCAACCAAAAAAACCCATATTTTTGTATGTAGTCATCATTGTTCTGGTGATTGCGCTGGCAGGTCTGGGAGCTTTGTCTTTCTTCTCTCTCAGTCACCTGTCTTCCCTTCAGAAAAAAGTTCAGACGCTCTCTGATACTGTGACAGAAATATCCGATTCTGCCAATACCCTTATCAGCCAGGCAGACCAGCTGGATCAGCTGAAGGAACAGGAAAAGCAACAGCAGACTACAGAAAATGAAGGTTCCGGCAGCAATGAAAGCTCTGCCGTCAATGAATCCTTTACAGATAACTCTGACAGCAGCATGGACTCCCTTCTCAGTCAGGTTAAGACTCTCCTTCCACAGGATAACGGAACCTGGTCCGTCTATGTATGTAATCTGCTCAAGGATTCCAACGGTGTGATCAATAACACTCCCATGCAGGCTGCCAGCCTGATCAAACTCTACATCATGGGTGCTGTTTATGATAATTACGATGCCATTTCTCAGTCTCACGGAGGTGATACTGTAGACAGCAACATTTCCTCCATGATCACTGTCAGTGATAATGACGCAGCCAATACCCTGGTTAACTGGCTGGGAAATGGTGATAACAGTGCCGGTATGCAGAAGGTAAACGAGTTTTGTCAGAAATATGGCTTCAACGATACGCAGATGAACCGCCTTCTTCTGGCAGACAACTCAAATGGTGACAACTATACCTCTGCCAAAGACTGTGGCATCTTTTTGAAGAAAATCTATCAGATTTCCAAGGGAATTATTGATTCCTCCAGTCTGCCTAATGCAGAAGCTATGTATTATCATCTGAAAATGCAGCAAAGAAAAAACAAGATTCCTGCTGATCTCCCGGAGGGTGTGCAGACTGCCAACAAAACAGGAGAACTGGACACTGTTGAAAATGATGCAGCGATTATTTATGACACAGCCAAGGGTATTGACCTTGTAATATGCTTCATGTCTCAGGATCTTACTGATACCGGTGCAGCCCAGAGCACCATTGCCGCAGATGCACGCGCTATCTACGGATATTATAATGAATAAATGTAAAGAACTTACTTGATTGGACTAAAAGAAGGAGGCACATCCCTTAACGGGTTGTGCCTCCTTCTGCAAATTTAACAGGAAGAATCGTCAATGTCTCAATCTCTTCTCCCTTTATTTTCTTTAGTAAAAGCTCCACGCTCTTTCGCGCCATATCCGGCACCGGCTGTACAATTGTTGATACCAGATATTTTCCACTGTTCATCCACTGTATTCCATCATGTCCCACAAGCTGAACTTCCTCCGGAACTTCAACGCCAAGAAACTGCAGCTGTTCCAGTAAAGCTTTCGCAAGCAGATCTGTGCTGGTATAGATACCATCGTACCTCATTTTTCCAGTCTTTCTTGCAGATATGATAAAATTCCTCAATACCTCTTCCACAGAAGTTTTTCCTCTGATCAGATCAAAATCATCTCCCAGATTTAATGTTTCACAGGAGACTCCATGAGCATCACAATAGCTCTTAAATCCTTTTCCCCGCTTCAACGTCTCTCCGGAAATCTCTGACCCATTTCTCAGATAAAGCAGATGTCTGCTTCCTGTTGAAATCATTTTCTGTGCAGCAAGTTCTCCTCCATGATAGTTATCTGAACTGATACAGCTTACTTTTTTGTGAAAATGTCTGTCCAGAGAGATAAGAGGGATATTTTCCGATACATATGGCTCAACATCCTGATATGTAACACAGATAATGCCATCCACTTTATTCTGCTCTGCCATACGATAATAATATTCTTCCTTCTCAGGCATTCCCTGTGTATTGCATAAGAGCATTTTATAGCCGTTCTTATAAAGTTCCTGTTCAATATAGTAAACCCATTCTGCAAAGAAAGGATTCAGTATCTCAGGTACAATTACCGCTATTGTATAAGTATTCTTTGTCTTCAGACCTCTGGCATAGAAGTTCATCTGATACCCAAGCTTTTTTACAGAATCTTCTACTTTTATTCTGTTTTTCTCACTTACATGCTGTCCGTTCAGCACTTTGGAAACAGTTCCAACAGCCACCCCTGCATCCTGTGCTACATCTTTTATTGTTACCATATACAACTCCTGATATTTTTTACTGTATATCGCTTATAAAACGGACAAGATCATCTACTTCCACTATATGCTCATGAACGCAGACGCTTCGCGATCTGCGCTCATGTTTCTCATCCGGACAGACTATAGTTGAAACAGGATTCTTACCTGATCCGGTAAAAATCTTTATTTATACAGACACATTTTTTCTGAAACTTTTAAATCTTCTGTTCTGAAAACTTCCCAGTCCATACCCAGAATATTCTCTTCTGTTTCCGCTGCGCCATATACCTTTCCGTTTTCTGCAAATACCTCAATAACTTCCTGATCAAAAATGAAGCTGATTTCCTGTTCTGTTGAGATTCCTTCCCTCATATAATATACATGTGTTTCTGTATCCTCAATACTCAGGATATTGCTATAGAAATCCACTGTCAGTCTCAGCCTTCCTATTGTCAGTCTCCACTCTCCCTTAGTACCTGCTTCCGGAGTCAGAACGATCTTGCATGCCTGTCCTTCAGGAGAAATTGTGCTTTTTAGACTATCATACCATCCCGCTTCCAGATTCTCAAGCTCTTTGGCAGGTGCAAAACAGATTTTATAGTCATTGTCTTCTTTTTCAAGGGATAATTCTGTAGGAAGGGACATCAGTCCTCTGTAATTTCCTCTGTCATTCTTCATACGGAGCCATGCCATACTGATCACCCTGTCATCTACGCCACTGAATGTCTGAGCTGCATAGGGCAGTACAGAGCTATACCCGGATTTACGGCATCCGTCAGGTTTAAATTTATACCCGTCAAATTCTCCGGTCATATAGTAACCATCTGCGGACCAGAATACCCATCTCTTTTCCCCTGGCACATTTTTAACTTCCAGTTCAAGAAGATCCGGACACTCCCACATTCCAGGCTCTGAAATTCTCTGGGTTTCCTCCCAGTTCAGCAGATCTGTTGAGCGATAGACAGCAAAATCATATCCGTCCAGGTATAATACCATAATAAATGCTTTGCTTTCTTTATGATAAAAAACCTTAGGATCTCTGTTCTCATTTACAATATGCGGCATACAGAATTTTTCTGATCTCTGAAGAGTTTTTCCTCCATCTGTAGAATACGCCAGTCTCTGGGTAAACAGATTTCCTGCATCCACAGACCACTGATTTCTGCCGCCTGCAGCTGTATAGAAGTACAACAAAGCTCCTTCGCCATAGCCTGCCAGATTATCTTTATCCTGAATTCCGCAGCCGGAGTAAACAGTTCCTGTTTCATCCGGTGCAATAGCCAGTCCTTCCTGTTCCCAGTGATAGAGATCCTTACTCTTTACATGACCCCACTGCATATTTCCCCACATACTTCCATATGGATTCCACTGATAATAGAGATGATAAAATCCATCTGCATAAACCATACCATTGGGGTCATTATGCCATCCTGTTGCAGGTGCAGCATGCAGTTTCGGGCGATAAGGATATACATTATCATAAGGTTTCCCGTAACAGAAAATTCCTTCCAGAAGTTCCTTGTCTGCACCCTCTATCTGCAGATCTTTTCCTAAGAATGCAGAAGCATCCCAGCATCCGTAAAATTCACAATCTGTTTTTCCAAGATGAATATCAATCTCCTGGATTTTTTTTCCTTCTATATAAAAATGCAATTTTCTCTCCGGTGCATTCTTGCTTACCGGGAGCCAAATATACGGTTTTTCAACGTTTAATATCATTTTGTATCCTCCATTTAGCTGTTCCGTTCAAAATCTGAAACGATTCATTTTATGATTTAATTATATATTTGAAACGATTCATCGTCAAGTAAAAAAAGTCTCATTTTTACTTTTCTGATATGTTTCACAATTTGTCTATATGATTTTTAGTTATTATGTATAATTCAAGAATGTCATCGGCATTTTTCTGCGAAATGCACATCATACATCCCATGACATATTTCTATGCTGAACAGCTTTTCTCAGTATCTATTGCTCGAAGCATCTCAAAAAAAAGGGAGAGGCTCAACTCTCGGCCTCTCCCTCCTCATAAGACTTTTCCCAGATCTCCGCAAATACTGCCAGTGGACAGTCTGTGAGGAGACACATAAGAAGAAAACATTCATATGGATTTACAATATAGATCTCACCCATTCCGCATCTGAGCAGAATGCTCTGAATCTCATCAAGGAAATGCTTATATCTGTTAAAAGGATCATCATCCTCCATTTCCTGAGATACGATAAAAAACTCTAAGGTAATCAAATCAAATCGTTCCACCGGCAATTTATGGCTGAGGATATTCGTAATCCTCTGCCTGCTAAATCGCTTCTGGCTGAAATGTCTGGCCAGAATAGAAGCAGACATCTTTTTCAGATTCCCCATTTTATTGATGGGAATCCCACTACAGATCACCTTTTCCACATCAGAAGGAGTAATTTTCTCCGCTGTCCACACTTTATCCCCTTTTTTCTCCTCCTCATCATGCTGATATAATCCTGCAATGATCTGTTTTGCATGATAAAGCAGCCTGCTGAATTCCTGAAAGGCCTGGCTCCTCTCGGACATGGGATCATCTCTCTTGGCTTTCAGACGGGCCAGATAATCTAGCAGCTTCTCCTCCGTATCCAGGCACAGATTACCACTGCAGAGCACCTGGGAATTCTCCATAGCCACAGGCTGTAGCCCCGCATATTTCTTTTTCAACTCTTCTGCACTGCGGTATCCCTGCTGAGTACTGTAACAGTACCAGTAGATTACCTCATCCGGATTATGAAAGTCAAAATCCTGCTCTCGTAGTACCCTGGTCAGGAAATCTGACACATCCTCAGCAGTCATCCGAAGTCCAAATCCAAGAAGAAATACCGTTTCTCGCTTTACAGAAGCCTGATTCAGCCAATTATTTACCAGCGCAGACAACTTGGTAGTAGTAGGATTCATGGACTTGGGAGTAAAAGTTTCTTTAAAAGAGTCCAGTATAATATCTCTGTATACCTCCTGAGGTACCTCGGAAAAAGGTTCTTCCAGTTCTGCCCTCTCATAGATGTACCGTTTCAAATGGTCGCCAAAGGAAACCAGCTCCATCTCCTTGTACAGATAATGGAAAATCACATCCGCATCCTCATCTTCAAAGCTGTCCAGACTCACTACCTGTCGAAAACGCTGGGCCGCTCTTCTGGTAAATTCATAATCCTGCACCTTGTCAAATGCTACTGTCTGTTCAAAATCCAGATCCTGCATACGATTCTTCATGCTGTCTCACCCCTCATTTTTCTCTTTTATGCTTTTTAGCCACGCCTTGAATTTACCCTTCAACTCCTGCTTCTGGACTTCACAGAGTATAATTGTTGCATTATCTCTTCCTCCCTTTTGGAGAGCCCGGTCCAAAAGAAGCTCCACCGTCTCCCTAAGGCTGTTTTTCCGTGAAAGGATATCCGCAATCTCTCCATCAGAAAGCATGTCCGTCACTCCGTCAGAACACAAGAGATATCGGTTTCCCTCTTTGTGCTCTATTTCCAGAACTGCCGGCTCCAGCTTCTGCTGCTCCTCTGGTACACCCAGATATTGAGTCAGAGGTGCTTTTCCAAGCCCCGATTTTCCCAAAATATGATCTGTTGATACCTGGCGAAAGCTTTTCTCATCAGAAAAATAAATCCTGCTGTCTCCCAGATTACACACAAACATAGATTCCGGTGTAAATAAAGTCATTGCCAGGGTAGTACCCATACTCTGTATGTGATTTTCTGCTGCATATCTGCATACTGCCTGATTCATACTCTCACATACGCCATCAATAAATAACTCTGGTATATCGCGCAAAGTCCGCCTGTTGGCACGATAATATCTTCCGAATTCGTCAGAAGCCAGGAATGCCGCCATCTCTCCGCAGCTTTCTCCGCCCATACCGTCAAATACAGCCATTGCCGGTGTCTTCAGGCCGGAGACGATCTGGGAATGTACTCCCTCCATACCCTGGTTATCTGCCGGGAGCGATTCTCCGCAGCACCAAAGATTATCCTCATTGTTTGCACGAACCCTGCCCATATGGCAGGTATATGCATACTCAATCTGATACATCATCGTCTGTTTTCGTTCCCTCTCCCTTCAACGCTTTCAGTGAATTCTTCCAATACTTCTCTCCTCTTGCTGTATATTCCTCGTTATCTGTCTCGTTGTCATGAGCCTTTCCATCAGAATCAATCCAACGAATGAGCTTTCCATCATCATAATAATAGTACTCAGAAGTCTCGTCATACCATATATATGCAAAAAACAGCTTTTCGCCCCAGTAAAAATACTCTTCGTATTTTCCCTCAGCTGACTGAGCCGGGTACACCAGTGCTTTCATACATTCACTTTCTATCTCTACATCTCCATCATCATTCTGAGTAGTAGATATCCGTCGCAGATATCGAAGTACTGTTCCCTCCGATCCTACCCAGTCATAGGAATTCAGGTTATCCGTGATCGTTGTTGCCTGATCCTTGATCGTAGCTAAGGCAGTATTAAAACTCTTTGAATTGTTATCAGAAGAACTGTTTTTATCAGTATCCAGCACAGACACTCCACTGTTTCCGGAATTGTCTCCCGTACTGTCTCTGTTAAATTTTATATATACTCCTGCCAGGATAAGAACTGCCAGAAGTACAGCAGTGACCACCAGTCCCCTGCGAAATCTCTGTTCTCTTTTACGGCGGCGGCGTCTTGCTGCTGTTGCCCTGGCTGACTGTATAGAGCTCTGAAGCTCTGCATCTCTGTCAGTTTCTTTTACTGCCATTTTCTGTACTACAGCTTTCTGTGCTGCCTGCCTGTCTTCAGCGGTTGCCACATTTACTGTGCCAACAGACTGGAGGTTACGAATCCGTCCATTCTTCAGGTCATCCAGAGCCCGGTAAAATTCCTCCGGTGTCTGGTAACGTTCATCAGGGTCAAATGCACAGGCCTTCAGAATAATCTGTCCAAAAAGCTTTCCGGCTTCTGCAGGGGGATCCATCTGCTCTCCTGACATTCTTTTATTCAGAGCATTTTCCTTATCCCGGTAAGTAATAAACTGCTTCTCCAGATTCATAAACGGAAGCCGGTTGTGATTCATAAGCTTATAGAGCACGATCCCCAAAGAATAAATATCTACTCTGCTGTCATATTTTTCTCCCTTATACATTTCCGGAGCCATGTAAGAATAGGTTCCCTTTTTAGAAAATCCACTCATAGTCCGCTCCAGTTCACGGGCAATTCCAAAATCTCCCAGCTTAAAATCTCCAAATCTGGATACAAAAATATTCTCAGGCTTTACATCTCTGTGAATGATATGAAGCTTTCTGCAATATCCCAGAGCCTTGCTTAAATCCAGCCCCATCTGGATTACCTCTTTTTCCTGCAGTTGCTTCTCTGCACAGTAGTCCAGAAAACTTGTAAGATACTCCATGCGGATGGAAATTTCCCAACCAATGGCATCCAGGTATTCCATCACTTTAAAATCCTCTACAGAAACAATGTAAGAATTTCCCCTGAAATACTCCATAGTACCAATTTCCTGGATGCACTCCTCAACCAGATTCTGGAAATACTCTCTGGCTGCCTGGTCATTTCCAGTCTCGGAACGCACACTGTTCAGCTCACTCTGACTGCCTGGAATATTGATGATTTTAATAGCAGAATAAAAAGACTTGCCTCTCTCTGTACGTTGAGCCTTATATACCTGTCCAAAAGACCCTTCTCCAATCTTCTCAACTATCTTCCACTCCGGCCATGCGGAAACCGGAAGTTCCTTATCCATACTGCACCTCCTTTACTCTGATCATTTGCATTTATTGGTTTTTGTTTTTTATTATAACAGATAAATCAGACTTTTTTGTATTTTTATCTTTAACCAAATCAAAAAAAGAGTTACCTCACAGGACATTATACCCTATGAGATAACTCCTCCATTCATGAATCATCCCTGTTTATATCATGCGCAACTGTTCAATTGCTTCACAGTTTGCGTATTACCCAATGATTATTCATTATCCTCAGATTCATCTGCATCTTCAGATTCATCTGTATCTTCAAATTCCTCTTCAGAAGCTTCCTCATCCAGGTCTCCATCCTCAGAAAAATCTTCATCCATTGTGATCAGCTCATCATCTGTCTGATTCTCATCTGAAGCCTCTTCCTCTGTCTGTTCCTCTTCGATTTCCACTTCTGGTTCCGGCTCCGGCATTGTAGAATTCAGTCGTACTTCACTGTAACGCTTCATACCTGTACCTGCAGGAATCAGTTTACCAATGATTACGTTCTCTTTCAGACCGATCAATGGGTCAACCTTACCCTTGATTGCGGCTTCAGTCAGTACCTTCGTTGTTTCCTGGAAGGAAGCAGCTGACAGGAAGGAATTGGTAGCAAGAGACGCTTTGGTAATACCAAGCATAACCTGTTTTCCATCTGCAGGACGTTTGCCTTCTTTTTCCATCTGCTCATTAACATCCTCATATTCAAGGAAGTCAACCAGTGTTCCAGGAAGGAATTCTGTATCTCCGTTGTCCTCAATGCGGATCTTCTTCAGCATCTGGCGAACAATAACCTCGATATGCTTATCGCTGATCTCAACACCCTGGAGACGGTATACACGCTGTACTTCACGGATCATGTAATCCTGAACTGCACGGACACCCTTGATTCTCAGGATATCATGTGGATTTACGCTACCTTCTGTAAGCTCGTCACCGGCTTCAAGCATCTGTCCGTCTGTGATCTTGATACGGGATCCGTATGGGATAAGGTAAGTCTTGGATTCACCTGACTCCGGATCTGTAACAATAACTTCACGTTTCTTCTTGGTGTCATTAAGAACAGCAACACCAGGAATTTCTGTGATAATGGCAAGACCTTTTGGCTTTCTTGCCTCAAAAAGCTCCTCAACACGGGGAAGACCCTGTGTGATATCTCCACCGGCAACACCACCACTGTGGAAGGTACGCATGGTAAGCTGTGTACCAGGCTCACCGATAGACTGAGCAGCGATAATACCGACAGATTCACCAACCTGAACAGCTTCACCTGTTGCAAGGTTCGCACCGTAACATTTTGCACAAATACCAACTTTACATTTACATGTAAGGATCGTACGGATCTTAACTTTCTCGATAGATCCGCCTGTCTGGTTGTCCACGCCCTCTTTCATAATGCGGGCAGCACGTTTTGGTGTGATCATATGGTTGGCTTTTACAATAACTTCGCCGTCTTTATTCTTAATTGTCTCACAGGAGAAACGACCTGTGATACGTTCCTGAAGTCCTTCAATCTCTTCTTTACCATCTGCGAAACCTTCTACATACATACCTGAGATTTCATCTCTGTTTTCGCAGCAGTCTGTCTCACGTACAATCAGATCCTGAGAAACGTCAACCATACGTCTTGTCAGGTATCCTGAATCGGCTGTACGAAGAGCTGTATCGGACATACCTTTACGTGCTCCATGGGCAGACATAAAGTATTCCAGTACATCAAGACCTTCACGGAAGTTTGACTTGATAGGCAGCTCGATGGTGTGACCGGTTGTATCGGCCATCAGTCCTCGCATACCTGCAAGCTGTTTGATCTGTTTATCGGAACCACGGGCACCGGAGTCAGCCATCATAAAGATGTTGTTGTACTTATCCAGACCGGACAGCAGAGCATGTGTAAGCTCATCATCAGTCTTTTTCCATGTATCAACAACTTCTTTGTAACGCTCTTCCTCTGTGATAAGACCACGTTTGTAGTTCTTTGTAATAAGGTCAACAGTATCCTGTGCCTTCTGGATCATTTCCGGTTTCTGAGGCGGAACGGTCATATCGGCAATGGCAACGGTCATGGCTGCACGTGTAGAATACTTGTAACCTGTAGCTTTGATCGCATCAAGAACCTCAGCAGTCTTTGTAGCACCGTGAGTATTGATAACTTTTTCAAGAATCTGTTTCAGCTGTTTCTTAGCTACCAGGAAGTCAACCTCAAGGAGAAGTTCATTTCCCGGAATACTTCTGTCTACGAAACCAAGATCCTGAGGAAGGATTTCGTTGAACAGGAAACGTCCAAGTGTAGATTCTACTGTACCGGTCAGAACAGTTCCGTCCGGCATTGTCTTGCTGCAGCGCACATGGATTCTGGACTGCAGTGTGATTACTTTATTCTCATAGGCAAGGATTGCTTCGTTTATACTCTTGAAGTATTTACCTTCACCCTTGTTTCCAGGTCTTTCCTGAGTCAGATAGTAGATACCAAGTACCATATCCTGTGAAGGAACGGCTACAGGACCACCATCAGAAGGTTTCAGCAGGTTGTTCGGTGATAACAGAAGGAAACGGCACTCTGCCTGAGCTTCCTGTGAAAGCGGAAGATGTACGGCCATCTGGTCACCATCGAAGTCAGCGTTGAACGCAGTACAAACCAGTGGATGCAGTTTGATTGCTTTACCTTCTACAAGGATTGGTTCGAATGCCTGGATACCAAGACGATGCAGTGTAGGTGCACGGTTCAGCATAACCGGATGTTCTTTGATAACATCTTCCAGAACATCCCATACAGCAGGCTCCAGCTTCTCAACCATTTTTTTGGCGTTCTTAATATTGTGTGAAGTTCCGTTGGCAACAAGCTCTTTCATAACGAAAGGTTTGAACAGCTCAATGGCCATTTCTTTCGGAAGACCACACTGGTAAATCTTAAGTTCCGGTCCTACAACGATAACGGAACGTCCGGAATAGTCAACTCGTTTACCCAGAAGGTTCTGACGGAAACGTCCGGATTTACCTTTCAGCATATCGGAAAGAGATTTCAGGGCTCTGTTTCCAGGACCTGTTACAGGACGTCCACGACGGCCGTTATCGATCAGGGCATCTACTGCTTCCTGAAGCATACGTTTCTCGTTACGGACGATAATGTCCGGTGCGCCTAATTCCAGAAGTCTCTTCAGACGGTTATTACGGTTGATGATTCTTCTGTAAAGATCATTTAAGTCAGATGTAGCAAAGCGTCCACCATCCAGCTGAACCATAGGACGCAGATCCGGCGGGATTACAGGGATCACTGTCATGATCATCCACTCAGGACGGTTTCCTGATTCACGGAAGGATTCTACAACCTCAAGACGTTTGATGATTCTGGCACGTTTCTGGCCTGTAGCATCCTTTAATTCAGTTTTCAGTTCTGCAGAATCTTTTTCAAGATCAATTGCTTCCAGAAGCTCTTTGATAGATTCAGCGCCCATACCTACACGGAAATTGTTTCCGAAGGATTCACGGGCATCCTGGTATTCGCGCTCTGTAAGCACCTGTTTGTACTGGAGTCCGGAATCAGCCGGATCCAGTACGATATAATTTGCAAAGTAAAGGACTTTCTCCAGAGTTCTCGGAGAAATGTCAAGGATCAGACCCATACGGGACGGAATTCCTTTGAAATACCAGATATGGGATACCGGAGCAGCCAGCTCGATATGACCCATACGCTCTCTACGAACAGAAGATTTTGTAACCTCTACACCACATCTGTCGCAGACAACGCCTTTATAACGAATCTTTTTATACTTTCCACAGTGGCACTCCCAGTCCTTACTCGGTCCAAAGATCCTTTCGCAGAAAAGTCCGTCTTTCTCCGGCTTTAAGGTACGGTAGTTAATGGTCTCAGGTTTTAAAACCTCGCCTCTTGACCACTCTCTGATTTTCTCAGGGGACGCCAGTCCGATCTTGATGGCATCGAAAGTCATTGGCTGATATGTTTCATTGGCGTTAGTTGTTGCTGCCATGTATACTTTCCCCTTTCTTACTCTTCGTCATCATCTTCAAAAGCTTCGTCCAGCTCTATGAAGTCATCATCCACATCTTCTTCATCTTCGTCGATGTCAACCAGCTCTTCACCGTCAAACTCCTGCTTTGTATAGCCATGTTTGCCGTAGTCTTCTTCTCTGTCGTGATGTCTTCTTGACTCTCCCTCAATAACAGAGCGAAGATCTGTATCGCCATAATCTACAGATTCCAGAAGATGTACTTCTGTATTGTCATCCTTGAGCACCTTCACATCCAGACCAAGAGACTGAAGCTCTTTTAAGAGAACCTTGAAGGATTCCGGAATACCCGGCTCAGGAATATTGTCACCTTTGATAATTGCTTCGTATGTCTTAACACGACCAACAACATCATCAGATTTCACTGTCAGGATCTCCTGCAGTGTATAGGATGCACCATAAGCCTCCAGTGCCCAAACCTCCATCTCACCGAAACGCTGTCCACCGAACTGAGCTTTACCACCCAGTGGCTGCTGTGTTACCAGAGAGTATGGACCAGTAGAACGTGCATGGATCTTATCATCAACCAGGTGATGCAGTTTCAGATAGTGCATGTGACCGATAGTTACAGGGCTGTCAAAATACTCGCCTGTACGTCCGTCACGAAGACGCACTTTACCGTCTCTGGAGATCGGAACACCCTTCCACAGTGCTCTGTGGGCTTTGTTCTCATCCAGATACTGCATTACATCCGGTGCTAAAATATCTTTATATTTCTCACGGAACTCTTCAAAGTCTTCTGTGTTTACATAGTCATTTGCAAGTTCCAGTGTATCCTGGATATCATTCTCGTTTGCACCCTGGAAAATAGGAGTTGCAACATTAAATCCAAGTGCTTTCGCAGCAAGGCTTAAGTGGATCTCCAGCACCTGTCCGATATTCATTCGGGAAGGCACACCCAGAGGATTCAGCACGATATCAAGAGGACGTCCATTGGGAAGGAATGGCATATCTTCTACAGGAAGTACCCGGGAAACAACACCCTTGTTACCGTGACGTCCGGCCATTTTATCACCAACGGAGATCTTTCTCTTCTGTGCGATGTAGATACGTACGGACTGGTTTACACCAGGTGACATCTCATCGCCATTCTCTCTTGTAAATACCTTGGCATCTACGATAATACCGTATTCACCGTGAGGTACTTTCAGAGAAGTATCACGTACTTCACGTGCTTTCTCACCAAAGATTGCACGGAGAAGTCTCTCTTCTGCTGTAAGCTCTGTCTCTCCCTTAGGAGTAACTTTACCAACAAGGATATCACCGGCACGTACTTCCGCACCGATACGGATAATACCACGCTCATCCAGATCCTTCAGTGCTTCATCTCCTACACCAGGAACATCACGTGTGATCTCTTCCGGTCCCAGCTTGGTATCACGGGCTTCACATTCATATTCTTCCATATGGATAGATGTATAAACATCATCCATAACCAGTCTTTCGCTCAGAAGTACAGCATCCTCGTAGTTGTAACCTTCCCAGGTCATGAATCCAATCAGGGGGTTCTTACCAAGGGCAAGCTCGCCATTGCAGGTAGAAGGACCATCTGCAATAACCTGTCCTGCCTCTACATGCTCTCCCTGGAACACGATTGGCTTCTGGTTGTAACAGTTACTCTGGTTACTTCTCAGGAATTTTGTCAGATGATAATCATCCTTTGTACCATCATCATTCTTGATGCTGATATCTGTAGAGGTAGAACGAAGTACAGTACCTGATTTCTTCGCAACTACACAGACACCGGAGTCAACCGCTGTCTTTACTTCCATACCTGTACCAACCACAGGAGCTTCTGTTGTCAGAAGCGGCACAGCCTGACGCTGCATGTTTGATCCCATCAGCGCACGGTTAGCATCGTCGTTCTGCAGGAACGGAATCAGGGCAGTAGCAACGGAGAATACCATACGAGGAGATACGTCCATGTAATCAAACATATGACGCTCATACTCCTGAGTCTCTTCACGGAAACGACCGGATACATTCTTGTGAACGAAATGTCCTTCTTCATCCAGAGGCTCGTTGGCCTGTGCTACATGATAATTATCCTCTTCATCTGCAGTCATATATACAACCTCGTCTGTTACACGAGGATTCTTAGGATCTGTCTTGTCGATCTTACGGTAAGGTGCTTCGATAAATCCGTACTGATTGATTCTCGCATAAGATGCAAGGGAGTTGATCAGACCGATGTTAGGACCTTCAGGAGTCTCGATCGGGCACATTCTTCCGTAATGAGAATAATGGACATCTCGAACCTCGAATCCGGCTCTGTCTCGTGACAGACCACCAGGTCCCAGGGCTGACAGACGTCTCTTGTGGGTCAGCTCACCCAGAGGGTTATTCTGATCCATGAACTGTGACAGCTGGGAAGAACCGAAGAACTCCTTCACTGCTGCAGTTACAGGTTTAATATTGATCAGGGACTGAGCAGAAATGCTCTCAGTGTCCTGAGTTGTCATTCTCTCACGAACCACACGTTCCAGTCTGGAAAGACCGATTCTGTACTGGTTCTGAAGCAGCTCACCTACCGCACGGATACGACGGTTACCCAGATGATCGATATCATCTGCATTTCCAAGGCCATATTCCAGATGCATATTATAGTTAATAGAAGCAAAAATATCTTCCTTTGTAATATGCTTCGGAATCAGATCATGGATATCTCTGTAAACTGCTGCGATTCTGTCTTCTAATGTATCATTTTCTTCCAGAATAGTCTTCAATACAGGATAGTATACTAATTCTGTAACCCCAAGCTTCTTAGGGTCTTCGATCTCCGGAAGGAAATGACGGATATCAACCATTAAGTTGGAAAGGACTTTGATTCTGCGGTCTTCTTCGCCCAGAATCCATACAAAAGGAACAGCACTGTTCTGGATCACATTTGCCAGTTCCTTGGTAACTACTGCGCCCTCTTCTGCCAGGATTTCTCCTGTGGATGGGTCTACAACTTCCTCTGCCAGCTTATGGCCCACAATTCTTCTGTTAAGATGAAGCTTCTTATTAAATTTATAACGTCCAACATGAGCAAGATCATATCTTCTCGGATCAAAGAACATAGCATTGATCAGGCTCTCTGCACTCTCTACAGCAAGCGGTTCACCCGGGCGGATTTTCTTGTATAATTCAAGAAGCCCTTCCTGATAATTAGTAGATGTATCCTTGGTAAAGCTTGCCAGGATCTTTGGCTCTTCACCAAAAAGCTCTGTGATCTCAGCATTGCTTCCCACACCCAGTGCACGGATCAGAACTGTAATCGGAACTTTACGGGTTCTGTCTACACGAACATAAAATACATCATTGGAATCTGTTTCATATTCCAGCCATGCTCCTCTGTTAGGAATAACAGTACTGGAGAACAGTCTCTTACCCAGCTTATCATGTGCGATGGCATAATAGATTCCAGGGGAACGTACTAACTGGCTGACAATTACACGCTCTGCACCATTGATGACAAAGGTACCGGTAACTGTCATAATAGGTAAATCTCCCATGAAAATCTCGTGTTCGTTGATCTCCCCTGTTTCTTTGTTAATCAGTCTCACTCGAACCTTCAAAGGTGCGGCATAAGTTGCGTCACGTTCTTTACACTGCTCGATGGTATATTTCGCATCCTTCTCGTCAAATGTAAAGTCGATGAATTCCAGACTGAGCTTTCCGCCGTAATCTGCAATCGGAGAAATGTCATCAAAGACTTCTTTCAGTCCTTCATCAAGAAACCATTTATAAGAATCTCTCTGGACTTCGATCAGGTTCGGCATTTCCAGGACTTCTTCTTGCCTCTGGAAGCTCATACGCATGCTTTTTCCAGTTTTTACAGAACGAATTCTGTTTTTTTCCATTGACGTTTCACCCCTGTTTTTTCTTTATATTTATTATAACATGACCCTTACTGTCAAAAGACAATAGGCATATCTTGCCATAATATAGCATTCTTCACTATAGCACAACAAGATACGCCTGTCAATCATTTTTTTCAAATATTTTATTATATTTTCCGGCTGTCTGTGTGCCTGCATCGCACAGACAGCCGCAGAGCAAAAATGCAGGAATGTCGAAACATTCCTGCATAAAATTCTTTTTATAAAGAAGATAATTATTTAAGGTTAACCTTAGCACCTTCTGCTTCAAGTTTTGTTTTGATATCTTCAGCTTCTGCTTTGGATGCGCCTTCTTTAACAACCTTAGGAGCTCCGTCAACCATTTCTTTAGCTTCTTTCAGACCTAAGCCAGTTACTTCACGAACAACTTTGATAACTTTAACTTTGTTTGGTCCAACTTCTGCAAGTTCTACGTCGAATTCATCTTTTTCTTCAGCTGCTTCTCCAGCTGCTCCAGCTGCTGCTACTACAACACCTGCTGCTGCGGATACACCGAACTCTTCTTCACAAGCTTTTACTAAATCATTTAATTCTAATACAGATAATTCTTTGATTGCTGCAATAAATTCTTCTGTTGTTAATTTTGCCATTTTAAATTCCCTCCATATAATATATTTTATTATTCGTTATTTTTTGTCCTGTTATTTCAGGATTATTCAGCTGCTGCTGCGTCAGCACCACCGTTTTTCTCAGCGATCTGATTAAGCACACGAGCAAAGTTGGTAATAGGAGACTGGATGCTTCCAAGCAGTTTTCCGAGAAGTTCTTCTCTGGAAGGAATGCCTGCCAGCGCCTGAATACCTGCCTGATCGTTATAGTTACCTTCAACGATACCTGCTACCAGCTCTAAAGCCGGGTTTTTCTTAGCGAATTTATCAAGGATTCTTGCAGGAGCAGTAGCGTCACTAGCAGAGATTGCCAGAGCGTTTGTTCCATGTAAGTGCTGGATCAGTTCTTCACACTGAGTACCTTCGAATGCACGATGCATCATTGTGTTTTTGTAAACCTTGTACTGTACACCAGCTTCTCTTAATTCCTTACGTAAAGCAGTATCCTGTTCAACTGTAAGACCGCTGTAGTTAACAAGTACTACAGATTCTGCCTCTTTCACGTTGCTGATAATTTCGTCTACGATTGGTTGTTTAAGTTCTACTTTTGCCATGAAATGGTACACCTCCTTATAGATTTTGTATACCGCTGCAATGAGTAAAGAAAAAGCCTTACTGCATGACAGTAAGGCTTGTGTAATCTCCATAAAAGAATACTTAGTCCTCGGTAGGCGGTTACATCCTTATGCCTTTCGGCACCTACTGTCTTCGGCAGCGTTCTGATATAAGATAGCATACGAAATTTGAGTTGTCAATAGTTTTTTACACTTTTTTCAATAGTTTTTTATAGCTTCCTTATTAGAAAGATGCATCTCCCTTACATTGTTCCGAAAATGCGGTCACCGGCATCGCCAAGACCCGGGCAGATATAGGCATGGTCATTTAACTCACGGTCAAGGTGGCCACAGTAGATCTGGACATCCGGATGTGCTTCGTGAAGGCGTTTCAGTCCCTCAGGAGCTGCTATGATACACATGAATTTAATGTTTTTTCCGCCCTGTTTTTTCACAAAGTCAACGGCTGCTTCTGCAGAGCCTCCGGTTGCAAGCATTGGGTCTACGATAACTGCAATTCGTTCATCAATGGATTCCGGAAGCTTGCAGTAGTATTCGTGAGGTTCATGTGTTACAGGATCGCGGTAAAGTCCTACGTGTCCAACCTTTGCAGACGGTACAAGTGTAAGGATGCTGTTTACCATTCCCAGACCAGCGCGGAGTACAGGGATCACTGCCAGCTTCTTTCCTGAGATCATGGGTGTCATACAGGTTTCAATCGGTGTTTCAATCTGCACATCTTCCACAGGAAGATCACGAAGGGCTTCATATCCCATAAGAATGCCGATCTCTTCTACTAATTTACGGAATTCATTTGTTCCTGTTCCTTTATTTCTCAGCATGGAGATTTTATGCTGGATCAGCGGATGATCCATAATATAAACGTTTTCCATTATCCTATTTCCTCTCTTGGTGGTATCCTATTTATTTTCTGTTCTCCTATTATAATGCATGGCATCGTTTTACAAAAGGGGGATTTTCATTATTTTACATTTGTTTACGTACGATACGATATTCATCACCCATCTTGAAGTATGGACACTGATGAAAATTTCCTGTAATGAATTTTACCATCTCATCCTCGTCCAGATTGACTTCACAGGTGTAGCATTCATAATCATCGTCATAACTGTAGTTTACACAGTATTCGCAGTTTACTGCATTGGACATAGCTAGAATCTCCTTTCTCAAAAGATACTTTTGCAACTTTTGTCATTTCTGATATACTTATAGCAGCAATTTCTATTCAACCAAATCAAAGAAATCCCTTGCTTCAATTGTGAAAAACAATAAGTAACAGGTGAGGCTTGCTTTTATCTGCTATAAAACGAGGTTACATTTATGTCATTATATCATATATCTGCAAAAAAATTTATAAAATGCTGTGTTTTTTCAATGTTCACAGCGTCTCTTATATTATGTCAGGCTGTTTTGTCCGGATGTTCGACACAGACAAAAAGCGGGGAAAATACAGCTGCGGATTCCCAGGAGCCCATCTCTTCCACTGCAATCAAACTGAATACCGCAGTTACAGTTACTATTTATGATTCCAAGGACAAAGACCTGCTCACCGAATGTATGAATCTGTGTGACAAATATGAAAAAGTATTCAGCCGCACTTCTGCTGACAGTGAATTATACAAATTAAATCACCGAAAGCTTACACCTGTGGAGGGAACGGAGGATACTTATCAGGTGTCGGATGATCTGGCGGAGCTGATTTCTGAGGGGCTTGATTATTCTGAATTGTCCAAAGGAGCTTTTGATATTGCCATTGAACCGCTGACCTCTCTGTGGGATTTCACTGCCGAAGATCCCCAGGTACCGAAGGACAGTCTGATTCAGGCAGCATTACCCAAATGTGATTATCACAATATTTCTGTTGATAAAGATAAAAATGAGATTACATTAAAAACAGACGATACTGCAATTGAGCTTGGTGCCATTGCCAAGGGTTATATTGCAGACCGTCTGAAGGATTATCTGGTTTCTCAGAATGTAAAAAGTGCAATCATCAATCTTGGCGGAAATGTTCTCTGCATTGGCGAAAAGCCGGACAATTCTGCTTTTAAGATTGGAATTCAGAAGCCGTTTGCAGACCGCAGTGAGACCATTGCTGTTATGGATATCAGAGATAAGTCCGTGGTTTCTTCCGGAATTTATGAGAGATGCTTTGAACAGGATAGCACATTATATCATCACCTGCTCAATCCCAAAACCGGCTATCCCTATGACAATGGATTGATCGCAGTTACTATTATTTCTGACCAGTCTGTAGACGGGGATGCACTGAGTACCACCTGCTTTGCCCTGGGTCTGGAGGACGGAGTGAAGCTGGCTGAATCCCTGGATGATGTACAGGCATTTTTTGTAACTTCTGATTATGAGATTCACTATACCAAAGACTTCCGGAAAAAAATTAAGGTTACGGAAACGGAATAGAAAATCATCATCACGAAGCGAATAAAGCCAGGGGAACAAATGTTCAAATAGTTCTTGCATTATCGAACATTAGTTTGTATAATAGGAATATGAATTCCATCACAGACAGCACTTATACCACCCAGGAGAAATTACAGATTCTGGCTGATGCAGCGAAATATGATGTCGCATGTACTTCCAGCGGTTCCAGCCGCCGGGGTAAGAAAGGAGAGCTCGGCAATGCGGAGGCATGCGGCATCTGTCACAGTTTTGCTGCAGACGGAAGGTGTATTTCTCTGCTGAAGATCCTGATGACCAATCACTGTGCCTACGACTGCAAATACTGCATCAACCGTTCCAGCAATGATGTACCCAGAGCAACCTTCACTCCTGAGGAGATCTGCCAGTTAACCATTGAATTTTATAAAAGAAACTATATTGAAGGACTGTTTCTCAGCTCCGGAGTCCTGAAGAATCCTACCTATACTATGGAAAAGATGTGCGAAACACTGCTGCTTCTCCGCACCAAATACCATTTCAACGGATACATTCATGTGAAAACCATTCCCGGAGCCTCCGACGAGCTTCTGGCTGCAGCCGGATATCTGGCTGACCGTATCAGTGTGAATATGGAGCTTCCCACCCAGGAAAGCCTGCACCTTCTGGCACCGAATAAGACCATGCAGAACATCCTGAATCCTATGGGAAAAGTGCAGAACACAATTGCCTCCCACAGAATAGCTGTGGGCAAATCTGCATATATGGACCGAAGCCGTGGAAATCAGTTTTTAAATCAGGGAATTTTTTCAGATAACTCCAAGAAAATATTCAGAGAAAAGCTTGAAAACCAGAACATGAATGCAAAGCTTAAAGCTGACAATGCTCCGACAAAGAATAGCCGAAATATATTTTCAGGCAGGGAAAACGAAATGTACAATCGAATTCTCACCTGGGAAAATGCCTGCCAGCTGGCACCCCGTGATATGTCTGATCTGAAACGTAGCTTTGCCCCTGCAGGCCAGAGCACCCAGATGATCATTGGCGCAACCGGGGAAAGTGATTATACTTTGCTGCAGACTACTCAGGCATTATATCAGGGCTTTGATCTGAAGCGTGTATTTTACTCTGCCTACATTCCACTGAATGAGGATAAGGTTCTTCCACAGATTGGCACACCGCCTCCTCTTCTGCGGGAGCATCGCCTGTATCAGGCAGACTGGCTGCTGCGCTTCTATGGCTTTCAGGCAGGAGAACTGTTATCGGAAGAGCAGCCAAACTTCAATGAATTGTTAGACCCGAAATGTGACTGGGCCCTGCGTCACCTGGATCAGTTTCCTGTGGATGTGGAGAGAGCCAGCTACCCAGTTTTACTCCGCGTTCCCGGTATCGGTCCAAAATCAGCCAGCCGTATTACCCACGCCAGACAATATGGAAGGCTGGATTTTGACAGCTTAAAGAAAATGGGCGTGGTGTTAAAACGGGCGCATTATTTTATTACCTGTGGTGGAAGACAGATGTATCATACTCCCATTGAACAGGAATACATCACAAGACAGTTAGTCACTGTAGATAAAAACGATCTGTGGAAGATCCGGCATTCCGGTGAATCCTATTCCCAGATAACCCTTGCAGATTTTGGAATAAAATAGAAATAATAAGAAGATAAAATTCATGAAAATTTTTACATGTCAGGACCGCCTTGAAGACATCATGACCTGCATCTATGATGCCTGGTCTGCTGCCCTAAAGGTGGGTCACAGTCAGATACAATTAAGAAAAGAACCTGTATTTCAACAGACAATGTTTGATGAGTATATCCACGTAGACGGAAATCCCTCCAAAGCAGAAAAAGTGATCCTTTCTATCCGCAGAGATATTTCCGAGGAAGCTTATCTGGATATCTACTATGCTTCCCTGTCTGCAGATGAAGATGCTCTACAGGCAATTTATAATTTTCTGAGGATAGGCTTCGCAGTGGGAAATACTGTAACCCGGTTATATACCAATCCTCATGTGGTAAAGCTTCTGGAAATCCGACGCAGGGTATCCAATGAAGCCCATCATTTCCGAGAATTTGCCCGTTTCCAGAGTCTGGATTTCAAGGTATATATCAGCCATCTGAAACCCAAAAATGATGTGATCATGCTGGTTGGCAGACATTTCGCAGACCGAATGCCCTCAGAACACTGGATGATCATTGACGATAACCGTAAAATTGCCTGTGTGCACCCAAAGGATGGCGAAAACTATCTGCGTTATCTTACGGAGGAAGAGTTTAAGACTCTGCAACAGACGGAAGCATATGAGGATGAATTCACTGATATGTGGAAAACTTTTTTCCATGCTGTCAGCATTAGACAGAGAGAAAATTACGTCTGCCAGAGAAACCTGTTCCCTATCTGGAAGCGGAAACATGCTGTGGAATTTAAAAATTAACAGCATGATTTATCCCCAAATCCCGCTCCTCTGCTCTTCCAGATGATCCAGTATGTAATTATAAATATCTATAGATACACTGTCCGGATAGTGTATTCCATCTACAGTTGAAAAGCCTTCAGATACCAGATGGGAATATACATCTATATAAGTAACTCCACTAAGGTTTGCCTGCATTGCTGCATTAAAGCTCTCTATCTCCCCATTGGTACAGTACGGATCATTCTGTACAGGTCCCACAGATACAAAATATATCTGGGCTCCACGGTTTCCCCATTCTGCTGCCTTAGAATTAATATAGCTGATATAATCATTAACATGATAGAGATCATTGACTCCCATCAGGATGATGACTGCTGTATTGTCCTCTATCTGATCTTCTACCTGCGGCACACCTGTAGACACCATCCAGTCATATCCCATGGAAGAAAGACAGGACCAGACACTGTCATCCCTTACCGCATCTCTCAGGCTCTCTGTCCTGGAATCTCCGATGAAAACAAGCTTATCTGCTGAAATCGTATCCGGGTGATCCGGTCTGCTTAATGTTCCCTGATCTGCCAGATCCGATACATCTTTTTCAGCAGTGTCCGGTACAGGTGTTGATGTTGGCTTCTGTGTTGGTACAGGCTCTGGTGTTGATATTGGTGTCTGTGTCGGTTTTACTGTCGGTGTGGGCGTAACTGTCAGGATTTTCGGCCGTGGCGGACCTGCAATCTCTGTTGCATACACATTTGAAAACATACAGGTAACCGCCAGACACACTGTCAATACTATCCATCTGGTTTGATCTTTTTTCGTAAATCTCACTCCTTTTCAGGTTTATGATCGCACTTTCTGCTACAGACATCCCGCCTGTTGCTTACTTCTGATCTTCACAGGACAAATACTTACATTCCAGGCAGCATATCCGGCCATGAAAGGATCTCGTCCGAAATAACATCCTCATAAGCACCCTCAATATCCTGGCTTCTGCCTGCTTCAAATACGTTTGTCTCAGCTCCCCAGACACGGTCCTCATATTCCCATATATGAAACCTCAGACCGCGGAACATAAAATCAATACTTCCGCACCCGTTCTCTTCCGTATATTCATAGTTAATATTTTTCGTTTCCAACGCTTTCTGTACTTTTTTCAGCCGCATAAAAATACCTCCATTCAACTGCTCAGCCCTGTTTTATAACAGTTTATACTGCAAAACCAATCCCAATATGCAATATTATACAAAATCAATTATAACACATTCTTTGACATAATGTGTAATATGCAATGTCTTTGTAGTATTCTTACTGATTCATTGTTTTCTTTGTAGGAATTGCCAGGATTATGATCGTGGCAATTACAAACAGAGTTCCGATCAAATCCGGTGTAGTGAAGCTAACTTTCATCCAGACTGCAGTTAATGCCATAGAGGCCACCGGTTCCACACAGGAAAAAAGGCTGGCTTTTACAGAGCCTATCATCTTTACCCCTGTCAGATACATGGAAAATCCTGCCATGGTTCCAAAAAGAATAATAAAGGCAAGTGCCATAAATGTTTCTCTGTCAAAAATCACCTGATAATCCCATGGACGAAATACAGCCATAAGTACTACACCTCCGATCAGCATTCCCCATGCCAATACCAGCGGTGTATCAAACTGTGCCTGCAGTCTTGCAGGTTTTACTGTATATATTACAACGGAAACTGCTGAAATCAGCCCCATGATCAACGCTTTCTGAGACAATGCCAAGGATGTAGGATTCCCGTGGGTTGCGATCAGAAAGATGCCTGTCACTGCCAGGATCACTCCCAGAACCTCTTTTTTTTCGGGAAGCCGTTTCATCCGCAAACATACCCAGACAACGATCAGGGCAGGTCCCAGATACTGGATGACTGTGGCTGTTCCTGCATTGGACCATTCAATGGTCTGAAAATAACTGTACTGACACAGCATCATTCCTGCCAGTCCATAGACAATAATATCTGTACAGTTTCTCTTACTTCTCCAGATGTCGAACGCTTTCCCCTTGTCCCTGATAACATAATAAAGCAACAGCAAAAGTCCGGCTGTCACCAAACGTATGGGAACCAGCCAGGAAGCCGTAACCTCTTTATTCTGAAATAAGAACTGACCGCATACGCCGGAAATCCCCCACAGGATTCCGCCTGTAATCGTCAGGATTGTTCCGGAAATTACCTCTTTCTTTTTGTTAATAAGTTTACTTTCATCCTTCGTTTGCATATTTCTATTATCTTTCCTGTCCGTATTATAGAATTGCTATAAGCACAATAGAGATCCCGTCACAGGATTTCATACTTCGATAAGTCAGAGCAAAATACATTATTTATGAAAATTACTGTAAACATCATTACCGGCACACAGCATTTTCATATAACCGAAGTATAATCCGCTGCTGTAACACTTGTCAAGAAAACAAAATACCACAGAGTTCGTTCTCTGTGGCATTTTATAACATTACCGTAAGTCTTTATCCACTGCTGACTGTTTTTTTGCAGCTTCTGCAGAAAGACTTATTTAACCGAATCAGGCAACAAAGCAGATTGCGAATATCTACCTGACTATGTTTAGATATAATTTCCGTCCTGGGCATTCTGTACTGCAAATGCAGATTTCTTCTTCACGAAATCAATAGCATCCTTTACGGTGATTCCGTCAATCTGCCAGTTTGAATAGAAACCATCCATATTTTTCAGTGTTCCATCCTTTGCAGTATTTTCATCAAGTACCAGAAGCACGATCAGTCCTGCTGCCTTAAGATGGCGGACAGTTTCTGCGTAATCCTCGCCTGCTGCCGGATGATACAAATAGGTATGTCTTCCAAGTACAGCCAGTCCTTTTTCTACCTGTTCTGCAAAATCCAGGGTAATTCCCTCCTTACCGATCGGGAATTCCACAACTACCGGTGTCTGACCTTTCAGTCCTGCACGAACCTGCTCGTCTACCTTGCCGATCTGGGATTTATCCTGGGAAACCAGTGTTTTTCTTACAACACCGCAGGCAGATGTCATATTTGTAACACGATCAATCAAGATCAGCTCGCCCAGAGTTCTGTGTTTGTCAAATTCATCTACTACGATCTTCTCTGAGAATTCCAGAGTGCAGGAAGCGATTTCGTTTTTCTTTAAAGTGTAGGCGTTTTTCTTTTCCCCTGTATTCACATCTACAGAATAGTTAATCTTTGTAACAAGACCAGGGATCATCTTGGTACCGATTTTTACAAAGAAGTTCTTGCCATCTGTAAGGGCGTTGTCATCCATCCAGAGGATATCTGCTTCCACAGAATCTGTAAGGACTGCACCGGAATCAATGGTAAGCACGCATCCACGGGAAACATCCACCTCTCTGTCAAGCTGAATGGTTACAGGCTGACCCTGCACTGCTTCTTCTGCTTCTTTATCACCGACCAGAATGCTCTTTACATGAGCCTCTTCTTTACTTGGAAGAGTTGTCACAAGATCACCCACCTTGACGGTGCCGTTCTCTATCTGTCCCTGAAATCCACGGAATTCATGGTTCGGTCTGCAGACTCTCTGTACAGGCATATAGAAACCTTTTTCTGTATCTTCTTTGATGTCTACAGTTTCCAGATGTGTAAGGAGTGCTTCGCCTGTATACCATGGCATGTTGTCAGATTTTGTTGTAACATTGTCCCCCTCTGTAGCGGATACCGGAATGATCGTTACATTGGCAAGCTTCAGCTCTTCGATCAGACCTGCGATCTGGTTCTCGATCTCGCGGAAACGTTTTTCATCGTAACCGATCAGGTCCATTTTATTTACTGCAAATACGAAGTAACGGATTCCCATCAGTGCACAGATTCTTGCATGACGTCTTGTCTGTACCAGCACTCCCTGGGATGCATCCACAAGAATAACTGCCAGATCTGCGAAAGATGCACCAACAGCCATGTTTCTGGTATATTCTTCATGACCTGGGGTGTCAGCTACAATAAAGCTGCGGTTGTCTGTTGTAAAATAGCGGTATGCAACGTCGATGGTAATACCCTGCTCACGTTCTGCCATCAGGCCATCCAGAAGAAGAGAATAGTCAATGGCACCGCCTCTGCTTCCTACTTTGGAATCCAGCTCCAGAGCTTTCTCCTGGTCTGCATAGAGAAGCTTTGCATCATAAAGAATATGTCCGATCAGAGTGGATTTTCCATCATCCACACTTCCGCATGTAATAAATTTCAATAATCCTTTCATTCTAGAAATACCCCTCTCTCTTTCTTCTCTCCATGCTGCCTGCTGCCTCGTGGTCGATCACACGGCTGGTACGTTCAGAGGAAACAGCACTTAATGTTTCATCAATAATCTCGTCCAGTGTATCTGCATCAGATTCGATGCCGCCTGTAAGCGGATAGCATCCAAGGGTACGGAATCTGACTTTTTTGTATTCGATTTTTTCATCCGGACGAAGCTTCAGTCTGTCATCGTCTACCATGATAATATTGCCGTCTCTGTAAATAACCGGTCTTTCCTTTGCAAAGTATAATGGCACGATTTCGATGTTTTCACGCTGAATGTACTGCCAGATATCTTTCTCTGTCCAGTTGGAGATTGGGAAAACTCTCATGCTTTCACCCTTCTGGATCTTTGTGTTGTAAAGCTTCCACATCTCCGGTCTCTGGTTCTTCGGATCCCATGCCTGGGCTGAGTTACGGAAAGAGAAGATTCTTTCTTTTGCTCTGGATTTCTCCTCATCACGACGGCCGCCGCCAAATGCTGCTGTAAATCCATATTTAGTCAGAGCCTGTTTTAAAGCCTGGGTTTTCATAATGTCTGTGTATGCAGAACCATTGTCAAATGGGTTGATTCCTGCCTTTACACCTTCTTCATTGGTATAAACCAGCATATCAATTCCGTTTTCCTTTGCGATTCTGTCACGGAATTCGATCATCTCACGGAATTTCCATGTGGTATCAATGTGAAGAAATGGGAAAGGTGGTTTCTCCGGGTAAAATGCTTTCAGCGCCAGATGGAGCATAACGGAGCTGTCCTTTCCTATAGAATAAAGCATAACCGGCTTTTCACACTCGGCTGCCACTTCCCGCATAATATAAATTGCTTCTGCTTCAAGCTCATCAAGATGAGATAAGTTACTCATTGCATTATCCTCCTCTGTTTGTTTATATCTGACTGTCCGTCTCCTTACTGTCAGCAGACTGAGGGACAGTTATATTTAATATTTATTGGCATCTTTCTTATTAACCTGAATGGTAATCTGGGTGCCATCCGGCTTCTCCACTGTCCAGGTGGAAATGTCAGGTTTCTCTGACACGATCATACTTGCACCTCTGCCTCCCACATCGGCTCCAAGGAAGAAGCGGATAGCATCACGGCTGCATTCTTTGATACAAGAGGTGCATCCCCAGCAATCTCTGACCTGGCGGATAAAGGCTTTGCCCTCTTTGTCCTTTTTGATCAGGTTTCCGGGACAGGCTTCGATACATCTGCCGCATCCTACACATTTACTTTTCTGAATCCGAATGCTCATCTTTCACCTGCTCCTTTCGCTGCTGTATTGGAATCTGCACTTTCTTTTGTGATCAGATCACGGTACAGAATCCTGATCTCCCCGTTTTCCATACGGGAATTTACATATTTCATCCACTCTTCACTCTGCTCAGGGTAATCAGTGTTCTCACCGAAGCTGTGCCATCTGGTTTCTTTTCTGGCTGCCAGATGTGCGATCACTGCGCGGCACAGAATCAGTCGTTCGCGAAGCTCATAAATCTGCATCAATTCGTAGGTATCTGACGCTGCCAGAGTGTCCACTACAGGAAGAAGTGCGGCGATCTTTTCATCTGCTTTTGCAAGACTTGTCTCGCTATATCTGTAGTCTGTACCGATTCCGCCTGCATACTGATCCATGATTTTCTGCATGGCCTCCTCAAGCTGCTCTGCATTCATCAGGGAACGGGGCGCATTTAAGTGAGCTTCATATTCTGATTTCTTTGCTGCTGCAATTTCAGATAGCTCTTTCTTATTTTCTGTTACAGCCCTGTCATCTTTCCTGTCCAGATATTCCAGGATCGCTTCTGCTGCGATCTCACCCTCTGCCAGTGCGCCGGTTACATATTTCTGCGGACATCCTCCGGCTACATCCCCGGCTGCATATAAGCCTTCTATGGTGGTCGCTCTGTTATTGTCTATCCAGTAACCGCTGGCTGTATGTCCGCCTACAATGTACGGTTCTGTACCTTCAATTTCTACATTCTCTTCAGATGGTCCTTTGCCTGCTTCCATCCATTTCAGAGTCTGGGATGGTGCCATATTCAGGTAGGCTTTGTAGAGGTCCTGCTCCTGTTCTTTGGAAATACCTTCTGTTCTGAGGTAACACGGACCCTTTCCCTCTCTGTTCTCCATCACTGTACCGTAAACCCTCTGAGAGGTTGTCAGGCCATATTTGGTCTCATAAATATCACCATGTGCATTGACCTGTCTGGTTCCAACACCCTGGGCAATGGTTCCTGTAGGAGCAATGGTGTCCTTACATCTCAGTGCAATGAAACGCATCTCAAAGGTTGTCATTTCTGCACCGGAAAGAAGTCCCATTGCATATCCTGCCCCTGTGTTAAATGGCGGATACCACATTTTATGTCTGGAGAATCCCGGGTTGTTTGGTCTGTAAAGTCCGGCAGCCCCGCCTGTTGCACAGAGAACTGCTTCTGCGTCAATATCATAGAAAATATCTTCATTGACACTGAATCCTACAGCTCCGGTGATCTTTCCCTTTTCTGTTTTATAATCTGTGATGTTTACATGGTTCAGAACTGTAACATTCTCCTGTTCGGCTGCTGCCTTTGCAAGGATTGGCTTCATGTTCTCACCGTTGATCTTAATGTTGCGGTTTCCTCTGGCAACGTATTTGCCCTTTTCATCCTTCAGGATAACCAGCCCCAGGTCTTCCATTACCTTTGTCACATGATTCAGTCTCTCTGACATGGTGAGAAGAAGATCCTCCCTTACGATTCCGTGGGCATCCTTTTTTGCATAGTCCACATAATCCTGCGGTACTCTGCCCTCTGTAATATATGCGTTTAACGCGTTCACACCTGCTGCCAGGCATCCGCTTCGTTTAATGTTCGCTTTCTCTGCGATCAGAACTTTTTTATTGCTTTTCTGACCGATCACGTAGGCTGCAAAGCATCCTGCTGTACCGCCGCCGATGATCAGCACATCTGTTTTGATTCTCTCTGTCCTCATACTCTATTACTCTTTCCTCTAATTTCCTTAGATAATTACAAAGTCATCCCTTACAGCCTCATTCTCGATCAGCTGTACACTGTCACCCTTTAGTGCGAAAATCCTGTACAGGAATACATTGACAATTTCTCCCTCGCGGACATCTGCTTTCTCCAGACTTCTTCTGGCAGTTACTACAGAATTGTTCACTCTCACCTGAAGCTCCAGGTTATCCCCTCTGAAGGAAACCCGTTCCACCACTCCCTGAGATACAGAGGTTCTGAACTTCTCTACCTCATCCAATTTGGAAATCTTTACAAATTCCGGACGGACAATAATCTTGTCTGCTCTCTCCGCCTGAGTAAAGGTATGGAAATCATCTGCATTTTCCAGTACAGATGGCTGTCCAAAGAAGGATGCGGTAAAAGCGGTTTCCGGGTTTCTGTAAACTTCCACTGGTGTGCCCTTCTGCTCAATCTGTCCTGCATTGGTAATGATGATCTCATCTGCCACTTCAATGGCTTCATCCTGATCATGAGTAACAAAAATACTGGTGATACCCAGTTTCTCGATCATCTCTTTTAACCAGCTTCGTAATTCCTGACGGATTTTTGCATCAATAGCTGCAAATGGCTCATCCAGAAGTAATACCTGGGGGTTCGGGGCAAGGGCTCTGGCAAATGCTACCCTCTGTCTCTGGCCGCCGGACAGCTGGCTTGGATATCTTTTCTCCAATCCTTCTAATCCCACCAGCTTGACCAGCTCCATGACTCTGGCATGAATTTTCTTTTTGTCTACTTTCTGAACCTTCAGACCGAACGCTACATTGTCATAGACTGTCATATAACGAAACAATGCATAATTTTGAAACACAAATCCGATTCCACGCTCACTGGCCGGAACATCGTTGACTACCTTTCCGTCAATAATGATCTCTCCACTATCCGGATTTTCCAGACCTGCGATCATTCGAAGAATAGTTGTTTTTCCGCTTCCACTTGGTCCCAGCAGGCCGATCAGCTTACCTTTTTCGATTCCGAAATTCACATTTCTTGATGCCTGGTAGGAACCATAGGTCTTATTTATATTTTTTAACTCTACATACATATCAGGCTTCCTTCTTTCCTTTGTATTCGATCACGCTTCGGATCACCAGAATAATAACTGCCATGATCACCAGCAGTGAAGATACGGCAAATGCCGGAACATACTGAAACTCATTAAATAGAATCTCTACATGAAGAGGAAGTGTGTTGGTTTTTCCCCTCAAATGTCCGGAAAGGACAGACACTGCTCCGAACTCTCCCATTGCTCTCGCTGTACAAAGTACAATGCCGTAAAGCAATGCCCATTTAATATGAGGAAAGGTAATCTTCCGGAAAATGGTCCATCCGCCGGCTCCCATAAGAGCTGCAGCTTCTTCCTCGTCCGTTCCTTCTGCTTCCAGAACCGGAATCAGCTCTCTGGAAATAAAAGGAAAGGTTACAAATACAGTTGCAATAATGATTCCCGGTACAGAGAATACAACCTTAATTCCGAATTTCAAAAGGAAAAAGTAGACCGGACTCTGCCGTCCGAAAACCAGAAGAAAAATCAGACCTGCAATGACCGGGGAGATGGTAACCGGAAGATCGATCAGAGTAGTCAGCAGTTTTTTGCCCCTGAACTGGAACTTGGTCAGTGCCCAGGCTGCAAAAATACCGAAGATAGTATTAAAAATAACTGCGAAAAGTGTAGCTTTAACAGTAAGGAGAAGTGCTTTGATGGTGTATTCGTCTGTTACCGCAGCGGCGTAGACCTTCCATCCGCTTCGAAGGGCTTCTGTGATTACTGTAAGTAACGGAAGGAGGAGCATTACTGCCAGAAACAACACGCTGATCCCGATCAGGATCCATTTTGTGATTTTCTCTGAAGTGGTTACATTGTTGTCCATCAGGCATTTCCTCCTTTTAAGATTCTCGCGTTTCTCTGCTGGATCACATTATTGAGAAACAGAATGAAAAATGAAACCGCCAGCATCACCAGTGCTATTGCTGTCGCACTGGAATAATCAAATTCCTGAAGCTCTGACATAATGATCAGCGGTGTGATTTCTGTATAATATGGTTTATTTCCTGCAATAAATACAATGCTTCCGTATTCACCCAGGCATCTGCCAAACGCAAGTCCGGTTCCTGCAAAAATCGCAGGTTTCAGTTCCGGAAAAATCACTTTCCAGAAAATGGTGGATTTCTTTGCTCCCAATACTCCGGCTGCTTCACTGCAGGAGTTGTCCATTTTCTCCAGTACCGGCTGTACGCTTCTTACAACGAAAGGAATTCCTACGAAGATCATAGCTACTGTGATTCCGATTCTTGTGTATGCGATTTTGATACCGAATCCGGCAAAAAAGCTGCCCACCAGTCCGGTGTCAGAAGTCAGGGATGTAAGCGCAATACCTGCTACCGCTGTGGGAAGTGCAAAAGGAAGCTCGATCATTCCATCCATAAGCCGTTTGCCCGGAAATTCATATTTCACAAGCACCCATGCAAGGATGGTTCCCATGATCCCGTTTATCACTGCTGCTGCAAAAGCAGCCACAAAACTGGTGTAAAAGGATGCCAGTACTCTGGCTCTTGTAATGGTTTCGATGAAATCTTTAAAGCTTAATTTCGCAGTGTAGATCACCAGACTGGCAAGTGGGATCAGAACCACCAGACTTAATATGGAAATGGTAATCCCCATGGAGAGTCCGAATCCTGGAATCACCGGTTTGTTTCTTTTTTTCATAATCAATTACCACCTCTCTCGTCTCGTATGTTCCGGTCCTGTTGTTGTGTCAGTGGGCATTTTCCCTGTCTGCCTCTTTATCTCTCATAGATTTCATCAAAAATTCCGCCATCTGCGAAGTGCTTTTTCTGTACCTCATTCCATCCACCGTATTCACTGATAGTTACCAGATTTACGCTCAGGTCAAACACATCCCTGTGTTTTTTCAGGATTTCCTCATTGGTTGGACGAAAATAGTTCTCTGCCTCAATTTCCTGTGCTTCGTGGGAATACAGATAGTTTAAGTACTCAGTTGCCACTTCTCTTGTGTCTCTGTAATCTACTACCTCATCCACCACTGCTACCGTGGGCTGTGCCAGAATGCTGACGCTGGGAGTAACGATCTCGTACTCATCCGGGTAATCACGCATAGAAAGATAGGCTTCATTTTCCCACGCTACCAGCACATCGCCCTGTCCGTTTTCTACGAAAGAAGTGGTTGCACCTCTTGCACCGGAGTCCAGGACTACTACATTCTGGTAGAGCTTCCTGATGAAATCTTTCATCTGTGTCTCGTCTCCGTTGTATTTCTTATCTGCATAAGCCCATGCTGCCATGTAGTTCCATCTGGCACCTCCTGAGGTCTTGGGATTCGGAGTTACCACTCCTACCCCATCCCTTGTCAGGTCATCCCAGTCCTGAATCTTCTTTGGATTTCCTTTCTTAACCAAGAATACGATGGTGGATGTATAGGGAGAACTGTCATTGTCGAAGTTGTCTATCCATCCTGCCTTGATCAGCCCTGCGTTCTCTATGGATTCAATATCATATTCCAACGCCAATGTCACTACATCTGCATCCAGTCCGTTGGCTACCTCCAGTGCCTGCTTCCCTGAACCACCGTGAGACTGTGTGATCTCCACATCCTCTCCGGTTTTCTCCTTCCAGTGCTCCTGGAATATTTTATTATACTGTTCAAACATCTCTCTGGTAGGGTCGTAGGAAACATTGGTGATAGATACTGTTTTTCCAAAAGCCTGTACCGGTGTCAGTGCCAGCACAGCTGCCAGACTCAATGCAAATATTTTTCTGATCATGTTTCATCTCCTGAGCATTTCCGTGATTTTTTCAGTCTCTTCTTTGGGATTTTACACCAATACAAGTTCTTCCTTCTCAGATTCTGTTCCTTCTATATGGAAGGAATTCAGAACCGGATTCTCATTGTTCATAAGGGAAAGGATCATATAGCTTGCTGTGCTGTCATAAGCCAGTCTCTTATCTTCTTCGGATGGTCTGGATGGACTTTCCGGATGGGAATGCCAGTTACCCAGAGGTACCAGACCGTTGGCACGCATATCCTTAACTGCTGCCAGCTGCTCTTTGGGATCCAGTGAAAAATGTTCATTGGAATGATCAATATTTGTCAGGCAGTAAACCTTTTCAATAAATTTGTCCTTACCTTCCTTTTTTCCTGCGACCAGTCCGCAGGCTTCTTCCGGAAGATTTTCTCTGGTATGCTTTAAGATTATTTCGTAATCACTTTTTGACATTGTAATCATTATTTACTCACTCTCCAAACATTCCTTACAGAGCCCCGTCACATTCTGCCTGCCCATAATCGATCAGTTCGGTAATTGTAGGATGTTCCCCACATACCGGACAACTTTTCACGTGCTGCGGAAGTTTGATCTTACGGAATTCCATAGTAAGCGCATCATAGGTAAGAAGGTATCCTGTAAGAAGATCTCCAACTCCAAGAATATACTTAATGGCTTCCATTGCCTGAAGGCTTCCGATCACGCCTCCCATTGCTCCGATGACACCAGCCTGTTTACAGGTAGGTACGGCATCCTTTGGCGGCGGATCCTTGAATACACATCTGTAACATGGACCTTCTCCCGGAACATAGGTCATAAGCTGTCCCTGGAAACGAAGGATTCCTGCGTGAGAGAATGGTTTCTTTGCCATAACGCAGGCATCGTTGATCAGAAATTTCGCCGGAAAATTATCGGTTCCGTCAATGATGAAATCATAATCCTTGATCAGATCCATAATCGTTTCAGAATCTACGAAAGTCTGGTAAGTTTTTACTGTCACATCCGGGTTGATGGCTTCCATAGATTCTTTTGCAGAAAGAACCTTTGGTTTTCCCATATCCTTTGTTGCATGGATAATCTGTCTCTGCAGATTGGAAAGATCTACTTCATCTGCGTCTGCAATTCCGATAGTTCCCACACCTGCTGCTGCAAGATAAAGAGCTGCCGGTGAACCCAGTCCCCCTGCCCCGATGATCAGGACACTGGAATTGAGCAGTTTTTTCTGTCCTTTTGCTCCAACCTCTTTCAGAATAATGTGTCTGGAATAACGCTCCAGCTGCTCATTTGTAAATGCCACTATCTTCCACCTCCCATGAAGTACAGGAATTCAACACTGTCCCCTTCTTTTAATGCATAGGTATCAAATTCTGCTTTGTCGATGAAGTCATCGTTTACTGATACAGTTACATACTGAGGAGTTTCTACATTCTCCTGTACGATCAGTTCTGAAACTGTAATTGCGTCTTTTACTTCTTTTTTATCTCCTGCTACTGTGATAACCATAACATCTGTTCTCCTTTATTCTTATAAATTCTGATCAATAATCTCTTCCAGTTCTGCAGCTTTCTTTGCTCCTGTCAGTCGTTGGATCTGTTCTCCCTCTTTCAGGAAAATCAGGGTCGGCGCTGACATAACCTTATATTCCTCTACAAGTCCCTGTTCGTAAGCTACATTTACCTTTCCAACAAAAATCTGATCACCGTATTTCTCTTCCAGCTTTGCAAGCACCGGAACCATTCTCTTACATGGTACACAGCTGTCAGAGTAAAAATCGATCAGTGTCAGTTTTCCAGGCTGGAAAGCCTTTTCCTTAAAAGTCTCACCACTTAATCTCTCTGCCATGATCCGCTCCTGTCAGTCTTCAACTTTCTTCACATAAAGTGTGTAAGTTCCGTCTTCGTTATCATCAAGTTTCAGGATCTGATGTCCTTCTTCCTTAATACTTCGGGGTACATTCTGTACCGGTTCCCCGTCATTCATTCGGATGGATAAGATCTGTCCCTCATCCAGTTCTTCCAGCGCTACCTTTGCCTTTACAAAGGTTACCGGACACACAACATCTGTAATATCTACCGTATCATCAATTTTAATCTCACTCATTTTCATATGCCTCCAGGATTTCTTTATTGAATTTGTCCTCACCTACCCGGTCGATGGTAAATTTCAGTCGTTCACCGGCATTTGCATTCTTCTCGAAGAAATTTATGGCTGCATCACAGACCTTCAGTAATTTCTCATGGTCTTCGATAAACGGGATCACTGTTTTTCCTTTATTGATGTGATTTCCGAAAATTCCTCCGAAAGAAACAATATATCCGTGAGTATTGTCATAGGCATCTGTAGGACAGGCTTTGGTGCATCGTCCACAGAAATTACATTTGGAAGAATCAACGGAGATTTTTCCATCTTCTAATGTGAGGGCCCCTTCGCGGCAGGCTTTTACACAGACACCACACTGGATACATTTCTCTTCCTGCCATACTACTTTGATGCCACCCTTGATTCCTACATCGTTCTCTTCTGCTTTTAAGCAGTTATTCTGACATCCGGTAACACCGAATTTGAATTTATGGGGAAGCTCACGTCCGAAGTATATCTCGTCCAGCTCCTCTGCCAATGCGTAGGTATCAATACATCCGCTGGGACAGATGGCTGAGCCCTGACAGGCTGTGATGGTACGAACTCTTGGTCCGCATACACCCGGAACCACATCTCCCTCTGCCAGTGCAGCTTTCACTTCATCAATCTGATCTAACTTGATAAAAGGAATCTCCACACCCTGACGGGAAGTAAGATGTACATAGCCCTCGCCGTATTTTTCTGAAACCTCAGCTACCTTTGCAAGCTGTTTCGCATCCAGATGTCCGCCAACTACGCGGATTCTTAATGAAAAATTATTTTTCTGTTTCTGGCGCATGAATCCGCCTTTTTTTAATGCTGCATAATCTGCCATTGTCCTCTTCCTCCTGTAGAACACCTTTTATTCTAAAGATAAATCTATAAGGTTATTTTTTATTTTCATAGTTTATTACTAGGTTTTGTATGATATTACACCACCTGACATATTTTGTCAATAACTATCTGAAAATAAATACATTTTTTCACAGACCTTTTATAGCCTCTGTGAAATCCCGGATCAGATCCTCTGCGTCCTCAATTCCTACGCTGACACGAATACTGTCATCAAATACTCCTGCTGCTTCCCTGGCTTCCCGGTTACTGTGAAGATAGATCGTAGATGCAGGATGGATCACTAGAGTCCGCACATCACCGATATTGGTGGCAATCTTTACATATTTCAGCCTGTTGATCACTGCATAGGCTCTCTCCCTGGAACCGGCACGGATCGTCAGGATCCCGCCGCCTTTGTTTCCAAACTGGTCTCCGGCAACCTTATGGTAAGGATTTGATTTCAGCAGCGGATAATTCACTGTCACCCCTTCCAGCTGCTCCAGTGCCTGGGCCAGAGCCAGCGCATTGCTGCAGATCCGCTCCATACGCAATCCCAGGGTCTCCATTCCGAT
Source organism: Blautia sp. HCP3S3_C4 (assembly GCF_052064095.1). Classification (NCBI taxonomy): domain Bacteria; kingdom Bacillati; phylum Bacillota; class Clostridia; order Lachnospirales; family Lachnospiraceae; genus Blautia; species Blautia sp. HCP3S3_C4. The sequence continues at coordinate 59,597 of NZ_JBQHWF010000005.1, read as the reverse complement.
AATATTCAGATAAGCATTCACAGGAGCCAGACAGCCTCCCATATTCCGCCAGATTCCATTACGCAGTTTTACCAGATAAGCAAATTTACCAAATTTTGCATATTCTTTCATACCCGGATATCTTTCAGGATCCCAATGAAAGGTTCCTCCGTCCACAATAATTCCGCTGATGGCATCACCACTTCCATTGATATATTTAGAGGTAGAATGTACTACCACATCTGCGCCATATTCCAGTGGCCGGATCAGATATAGGGTTGCCGTAGTACTGTCCACGATCAGCGGAATTCCTTTCTCATGCAAAAAATCCCCGGTTTCCCTTATATCCATTACATTCAGTCCCGGATTACCGATAATCTCTCCGAATACCACTTTGGTTTTTTCTGAGATCAACGGTTCTATCAATGCTTTTTCTACCCTAGGGATAAACTTCACTATAATACCGAAGGCCTCCAGATCATGAAGCAGATCCAAAGTGCCTCCAAACAGGCCGCTTCCGGCGATCACCTCATCTCCTGACTGAAGAATATTCAGCAGAGACAGGGTAACTGCAGACATTCCGGAGGAACAGGCAATCGCTCCCATTCCGCCCTCCAATTCATTTACCCTTCGCTCAAAAGCATCCACTGTAGGGTTTCCTATCCTTGTGTAAGCAAAACCCGGTGCGCGGTTCTGAAAAACCTTCTCCAGCTGCTCCGATGATTCATAAGAATAAGCATTACACTGACTGATCGCCGGCACTGTCGCTCCGGCTTCATAACTTTGCACGGATTTTCCATGCAGTAATCTGGTCTGAAATTTCATGGCACTCTCCTTTATACACTCATACAGCATATCAGACAACCTCTTTTATGGGCATCTTTTTCGTTCTCTTTTCATAGTTATTTGATATGAATAATAGTATATTTGTAGTTTCCGGAAATGTCAACGTAATATCTTATACATGCTTCTTATGATTTTATATAGTTTAAAACTACATAACTACAAATTTACCAGTGTCAGCACACTAACAAGAATGATTTTTCAACAAAGGCGCCACTGCATTGCCTGGTTAGCAAATGCAGTGGCGCCTTTGTTTCTTATTTTTACAGTTTCTTATTTTTTATACAGAAGCCTTCTCCATTTCTTTCTCAGGAAAAAGCTTTCTGAAAATGAAGCGAACCAGCGGACCGGCATAAAAAATCTGCCAGAAGAACGCCATCGGGAAATTCATTGCTGTTGTCTGAAGCCATGTAGGGATAATCTGGCTTACTGGTGCATGTTTGATCAGCACAGTGGCTGCAAAGCTCATGCACGGGCACATAAATGCTACAGATACTGCAGAAATTGCAAGTACCAGGTGGAACGGATTATCTCTTCTCATATCCACAATACCAAATGCAATCTTCTTTGCAAGACCACCGATGATAAAGAAATCAAGAATAAATGCAATCGGTCCCATAAATGTCAGTTCATGAAAAGCTAACAGAAATGTCTCATTTGTCATTGTCCTTGTATTCAATACAATGTTGTAGCAGATCATGGCATAAACCATTACCAATACCATGATGATCGTAAAAATTACTTCCTGAAACTTGTTTTTTGGCATAAAAAATCCTCCTTAGATAGTGTGTGAATAACATAAACAGAAATTTGTGTTGTTCATAACCATCCAGGAGGATGTACCGTTTCCAATATAAAACCAAATATCTTTTTTCTTAAATTTACCGTTGATTATTATATGGATTCCGGATACAAAAGTCAAGATTTTTTTATAAATAGGGTGTCCCGGGGATCTCCGGGTAGCTGCCCATTGCGATCAGAAGCTCCAGACCAATCTGTCTGGCATTCAGTACTGCTGTTTTTGCAGCGCTGGCATCTCCGGAAACAGCCAGTATCACCTCATTGGAATGACTGGTTCCTCTGTCAGGTGTCATATATCTTGCAATAGAAAGGGACGCCGACTTCATTGCAGTATCTGCCATTACCAGCCCGATTGCAGCCGGAGAACCAGCCATAAAACCAAAGGCTTCTCCCATAGGTACTCCGAAAGCCTTATTCAGAGCCTGTCCTGCACTGGCTGAATAGGCAAACTCCAGATGACCGCTCTCACTGATATAGACCTCTCCTGCATATTTATTGGTAAGCTCCAGCGCCATAGATATAGCATGACGCACATCGGAAACATCAGAGCCTCCAAGAACAATGTAGTTACCATGGCCGCCCCAGCCCTTTGTATCCCTTGGTAATTCTATGGAAAGAACCTCCGTGTTGGTTGCTTTTACCGCATCATCTATAGCAGTCAGCTGCCCTGCTGCTCCTGTACGGGAACTGAACAATCCCAGGCAATGATACTTCGTTCCTACATTCATCTCTTTAAGCAAAGTATCATCAATTCCGGAGATCACCAGTCCGATGGTATCCAGAACTGCTGTGCCTACAAATTCACTGCGCGTACAATGTGTACTGATCTCATGTACATCTATCATATAAAATTACCTCTCTGACTATCATATTTTCCAGATAATAAAAGCCTTTTTCATTTATATTTAGCTTACCATGTTCATATCTGATGTGCAATGAATTTTCTTAGCAGATTATTTTTATTACTATGTTATTGGTAATATCCCGCAAGGTATTTTTTGTGAGCGAAGTGAACAGTAATTATTTTTCAATATGCACTGCACCAACTGCGCGGATATTCATCGGATATACATTTTCTTTTCCTGCAAATTCAGAAATATAGGAAACATAATTCTCTGTCTCATCTTCTGGCACTACGCACATAATAACACCGGCAAATCCACCGCCATGGATACGGCAGATACCTTTGCCCAGCTTCTCAAGGAAAAGATCTGTCAGTGCAAGTGCAACAGAAATCTTCTGCTCTGTATATGCCTTGATCGGATAGCAGTTCTGAAGCAGTTCCCAAGAAGATTTTCCGGATTCGCTGAGAAGCTTTAATACTGTCTCCCCGTCTTTCTCTTCCACTGCTTTTGCAGCCTTTTCTACTCTTTCATTCTCTTTGAAGAAATGGATTGCTCTTAATATTGCTCTGTCATTTTCAATCTTATCCATATTTGCAAGCACTTTATCAAGAGTTGTCTCACAGAGAAGCTCTGCTCCTGCTGCCTTTGCTGCTTCTTTCATCTCCATAGGGATCTCAGAGTACTCTGCACTCAGATCAGCATGTCCTTTTCCTGTATTTACGATCACAAGGTGATGGTTATAGTCATGGAAAGAGAAGTTTACTTTCTCATATTTCGGGTTTTCTCTGTCAGAGAAATCAAGAAGAATCGGGCCTCCAACTGCACATGCAAGCTGATCCATCAGTCCGGAAGCTTTCAGCCAATATACGTTCTCAGCGTACTGTCCTGCTTTTGCATAGTTGATATATGTCATTGCTCCATCATTAAAGAAATAATTAATAATAGAACATACAAGCATTTCGAAAGATGCAGAAGAGCTTACACCGGCTGCACGGATTACGTTTGTTGTTACATAAGCATCAAATCCTGCTACTTTAAATCCAAATTTCTGAATAGCTTCCACCATACCTGCTACCAGAGATAGGGTTCCCTGAGCCTTCGGTACGCTGGCAAGATCATTGATGTCTACGACAACTTCCTTGTCATATCCTTCACTTGTGATACGGATAACACTGCTGTTATTCGGGTAAGCTGCACCGATGGTATCCATGTCAATGCTGCCTGCGATCACACGGCCACCATTATGATCTGTATGGTTTCCGATGATCTCTGTTCTTCCCGGTGCTGTAAAAAATTCTGCTGTATCATGATGGTAAATTTCTGCGAAGTGATCAGCTACAGTCTGAAAACGTGCTGCTGATTTCTCTGCTTCGCCGTAAATACGTGTCAATTCATTTTTATTTGGAATATTCATTGTAAAAATCCTCCGTTCATTTTTCCGGTCTGACCGCTGATACATAGTTTTATGAGTACTATGTACTGACAATTTTCACGATTTACAGTGGCAGTGCAGGTGTGAAAACCAGCGGCAGACGGGAATATGTGTATGAAAGTTTGGGAGCAGCCTTATCAGCTACACTCTTGGATTAAAGTATACCCTGCTGTGTCATAAAATTCCTTGATAATCTAAGGGGAAAATAGTAAAATCTTGCGTTTATATCTATATAAGTGTACAATATGTTATATAAGTCATCAACAGCAATTTCGCATAACGGTCTTTCTCTGATGCAGCGGGTTGTCTGCAATATTTTTCGGAATTGCTATAAGATAGGATAATTAAAAATCATCATATATTCTCAAGGGAGGACGCATATATAATGGCAGAGATCATAACCGACGGCTCACAGAAAGAACTGAAGAAACATGGCAGTGATGAATTTCCTTTGCTGGTAAGCTATGAGAAACTTTCCGGCTACAAATCCGGCTCCTTTCTCTGGCACTGGCATCCTGAGATAGAAATTACCCTTGTCCTGGATGGACAGATTCTCTATAAAGTAAACCAGTGTACCTACCACATGAAAGCAGGAGATATCCTTCTGGGAAATGCCAATGTACTCCACGCAGGCTTCATGGAAGATATGAAAGACGGCAAATATGTCTCCATCACTTTTCTGCCAAAGATTATCTATGGTTCCTACGGAAGTATCCTGCGCAGGAAATATGTGGAGCCATTTTTACACAATTTCGCCCTTCCTGCAGTCTACATTGACTATTCGCAGCCCTGGCATGAAATTTTTTCCGAATATGTGAGAGAAATCATAACTCTGTATGAAGAGAAAAAGGAATTTTACGAACTGGATATCACCGGAACTCTGCAAAAGCTGTGGCGCTGTATGCTGCAGAATCTTCCGGAGAACCTCCCCTATACGGAACACAGCAAACTGGAACGCAACCGTATGCGTGAGATCATGGATTATCTGGAACACAATTACATGAATAAAATCCAGATGAAAGATATCGCAGAGGAAATCCACCTCTGCGAGAGCGAATGCAGCCGGTTATTCAAGAGATACATGAACGTATCCCTGTTTACATTTCTGCAGGAATACCGGGTGGAACGGAGCCTTGAATTTCTCCTCAGCTCCGATGACAGCATCATGGAAGTCGCCCAGAAATCCGGCTTCACAGACTCCAACTACTATGCCAAGGTATTCTCCAGAGTAAAAGGCTGCAGCCCGCAGAAATATAGAAAACAGAATATACGGAAAGATATGTGAGATTATATACAGGTTATATTACTCCGCAGAAACAGTATTCTGCTCCAGATATTTCTTCAGTGAAGAGACATACAGATTCCCCACCTTGCTGAGGATGGAATTCTTTCTGGTAATATAACCGATTTCCATATCACTGTTCTGATTCTGCTCATCCCCTTCGAAAGGAATTGCCAGATAGTCACTGCCATTCAGCTCCTCACAGATAATCCCTGAACACAGGGTATAGCCATTAAGTCCTACCATCAGATTCAGCATAGTTGCACGGTCTGAAGCCTTAACTGTTCTGGAATATTCATTGGTAGACAGAATCTCCTCTGACAGATAAAAACTGCTCTTATCTCCCTGTTCGAAGGACAAGCAGGGGTATTTAGCCAGCTGGCTGTAGCTGATAGATTTCTCATTTGCCAGTGGATGATTTTTCCACAAATATACATATGCCTGACAGTCAATCAAATGATGAAACTCCAGATTCGCAGAGTGGAGAAGCTTTAACAGTGCCTTTCTGTTGAAATCACTGAGATAAAGTACTCCCACCTCGCTTTTCATGGTGCTGACGTCACTGATCACATCTGCAGTCTTTGTCTCCCTGATGGCAAATTCATATTCCGACACATCAAACTTCTGCACCATATCCACGAATGCTTTCACTGCAAAAGAATAATGCTGGGTGGAAACGCCGAATTTCTTCTTATAGGAACCACCCTCACTGTATTTCTCAACCACACTTTCATACTGTCCATATATCTGACGGGCATACATCAGAAATTCTGTCCCGTCATTGGTCAGTGTCACACCGCGGCCGCTGCGGTTGAATATAGTGATTCCAAGCTCCTTCTCCAGTTCCTTCACTGCATTGGTCAGAGAAGGCTGGGAAATATACAACGCCTCCGCAGCTTTATTCAGTGAACCGGTTTCGGAAATTGTGATGATATAATTCATCTGTGTTAATGTCATATGGTTTCTCCCTTATATACCATTAATTTTTTCTATAGCAATCCTCATAAATAATTCATCTGAGACAATTCTGGTAAATTGATTTCATTTTACCCATATAATTATTTTCCTATTTGTGACACTACCAGTGGCATAAATAGTTACTGCAATAATTTTACTATATCTTCCCAGGTTTCTCAACATTGCAATTTCTACAAAAGGGAAACATAAAATTACAATTTACTATGTGCCTCAAGTTTTTTGTTTTTATCAGTCTGTAAGAAACCGGCAATGATAAAAACTAACAATTGTATCCTAAACACATATAGGATACAATATCAATAGATAGCACAATTCCCTGAAGAATTCATATAATGGAGAAATTATCATGCAGATAAAAATAGATCACTCCCTTGCTACACAGATTGTCAATACTGTAAAAGACGTATGCGGCCAGGATGTTAATTTTATTGATCAGTCCGGGATTATTTTTGCCAGCACTAATCCGGAAAGAGTTGGAACTTTCCACGAAATCGGGCAGAAAGCTGCAGCCACAGGAAATACTATCGAAGTATCTTCTGACAATAGCTTCTACGGCAGTCAGAAAGGGATTAATATGCCGGTTTACCATAACCAGTCTTTACTGGCTGTGATCGGTATTACCGGTGAACCAGATACCGTGAGAAAGTATGCCCATCTGGCAGAACGCATCACCAATCTTCTAATCCGCGAACAGGAGCTGAATATGATCAGCCGTAATCAAAATGATAAACGTCAGTATATCATCGATTCTCTGCTTCGTAATCAGAATCTCAATATGGAATATATCCAGAGTCTCCTGGCAGAGTTTTCTGTAGATGTTCAAACTTCCAAACGACTCATATTGCTACAGATAAATGCAAGATATAATATGGCTAATTTTTCACTTCTGGAACAGAAAGTAACTCAGATGTTTTCCATTTTTCCTCTGAATTTATATGCCTTTCATTATCCAGATGAGTATCTGGCAGTTGCAGATTCTGAACTTTTTGACAGAAAATCCTTTATCCTAAAGCAGTTTGCCGCAGAACAGCAGAAGCTTCTGAAAATCGCAGTTGGAAAGAGCACTTCCATCTATCAGCTGGCAGAATCTTATTCTTCCGCTGTGACGGCTTTGAAAAGCATAACTAATCCTGACAAAAATTTTGTAATGTATGATAATCTCACGCTGGAACTCCTTCTCTCCGGATCAGGGAAACAAGAAAAAGAAGAGTTCCTCTCCCGGACTATTACAAATCTTACCGGAGAAGAACTCAAAATTATAACCACCTATTTTGATCAGGATATGTCTCTGCATAATACCTGTGAAAAGCTTTTTTTACACAAAAACACACTTCAATACAAACTCAATCATATCTACAGAAAAACCGGGCTGAATCCACGTAGATTTAAAGATGCCGTTCTTCTGTACCTGGCTGGGAAACTGTAGTATCAGGATTTGATATCTTTATATCAGGTACACAATTACCGCCACAATTGTACTCGTAAGACCAATACATGCCTCAAACGGAATCAATTTCATTCTTTCCTTAATATTCATTCCTACAGAACCACCTGTCGCGTGGAAAAAAGAACCATGCGGCAGAGAATCGATTACTGTTGCACCGGCATGAATCATAGCTCCTGCGGAAATAGCCGGAATTCCTGCATTTAACAGTGTTTGTGCAAAAGTCTGAGACGCAATGGTCGCACCGGCTGTAGTAGATGCAGTAGCTCCTGCCATCAGAATACCTGCAATCGGCGCAAGAATAAATGCCGGCATCTTCATCATTTCCAATAGAGAAATCACATCATACTGTAAAGCAGATGCTTTAATGATTCCTGCAATAGTTCCTGTTCCAATAAGAAGAATAGATACTCCTGCCACCTTACTAAGACCAAATTCTGCAAACTCACGGAATTGTACCAGGCTTCCACATGCAATTGCACATACCAGACCACCAAGTGGAAGGGCAATCAATGGATCAATTACAATAGAAAATATCGGACGCAGTGCCAAAAGTATAATAACTGTCAGCGGACCTGCAAATGCCTGAATAAAAGTTGGAAGTTTTTTATTGTCTGCATGTTTTTCCAAATCCTGATCACTAACCATCGTTCCTGCTTTTTTTGACAGTATTGTTGCAATAATTACAGTTACAATTAATGCACAAACTGCCGGAATAATATTTTTTATCATCAGAGATGTAAGATCAACCTGGAACGCTTCAGAAACAGCAATTGTATTTGGGTTTGGAGAAATAATATTTCCTGCTTTTCCTCCACCAATCATTGCCAAAAGAAGAGAAGCTTTATTATATCCTGCTTTTTTTCCAATCGCCAGTGCAATAGGTGCTACTGTAATAACTGAAATATCCACAAAAACACCTACTGCACATATTACCATTGTTGCAGCCGCAACAGCAATAAGGGCTCGTTTCTCTCCCAATTTCTGTACAATTACTTCTGCAATTTTTTCCGCAGCTCCGGTTTTAATAAGAGTTCCCGCCAGAATACCGGAAGTCATAATTCTCAGTACAGAAGAAATCATACTCTGCGCTCCACTTACCATAGTATCGACAGTCAATATCAGATTTCCACTTCCGATTACTCCGCCAATAAGAGCACCAAAAATCAGGCTATAAGCGGGCTGAACTTTTTTTATAATCAGAATAATCGCAACTGCCATTCCAATCAGAGCACCTATGGTTGTAAAACTATAATCCATTCTTTATTTCCTCCTTATGTTCAGCAGACGAAATACCTGTTCTACCGTATCCGCCATGTTAGCCTTTGCATTTTCCGGTTTCATAGCATCTTCCAGAGTAGTTACTCCTCTTAAAATCGGGAAAAATGCATCAATTCCGTTCTGATTGCAGGCAATGGCCTCTTTTGTAACACTTCCTGCAAAAGCAGTCACAGGAATGTTATGCTTCTTTGCCAGACGTGCCACACCTACAGGTGCTTTTCCCATGGCAGTCTGACCATCCAGTCTGCCTTCTCCTGTAATCACAATGTCAGCATTTTCCATATATTTTTCCAGAGAAGTTTCTTCCAGCACAATCTTAATCCCAGACTCCAGAACTGCATTGGTAAAACTCAAAAATGCAAATCCCAGGCCTCCTGCTGCACCCGTACCTGCCTGGTTGGCATTGATCTTTGTGCATTTTTTCTCTGCAAGTGCGGCATATTTTTCCAGCCATTTATCCATCTGCATAATCATAGAGGGAGTTGCCCCTTTCTGTGGTCCGAATACTGCACTGCATCCTTCCTCTCCACAGAGAATATTTGTTACATCACAGGCAACACGAAATTCACATTCTGCCAGTTCAGGCAGTACATATGTATCGGTAATCTCCTCCAGTACCTCCAGTCCTCTGGCACCAAAAGGAACCTGTTTTCCTTTTTTATCAAGAAAACCATATCCCAATGCCTGAAGCATTCCAATTCCACCATCATTGGTAGCACTTCCTCCAATTCCTACAATAAACCGGCGGCAGCCTTTGGAAATAGCATCTTTAATCACTTCTCCCACACCATAAGTTGTAGTATAAAGTGGATTTCGTTTTTCATCAGGAACAAGTGTGATACCTGCCGCACCTGACATTTCAATCACAGCGGTATGACTGCTTTCAATGATTCCATATTCACAATTCACCGGCGTTCCAAGCGGACCTGTAACCATCACGTTCTGTATGATACCATTCATACCACTCACCAGTGCTTCCACTGTGCCTTCCCCGCCATCAGCCAGTGGTCTTACTATAATTTCTGCATCCTGACCATGAACTCTGCGGATTCCGTCAGCAGCAGCATATCCTGCTTCCATGGAACTCAGACTTCCTTTTAGAGAATCAATTGCGATTACTGCTTTCATTTTTTTCTCCTTTGATTTTTTCTCTTTGTATTCATTTTTATACAATTTCAGCATACATTTAGTATAGCGGTTTAGTGATTAGATTGATATATTACATGTAACATATTTATATATATTCTATGTGTTTTATTGTTATACATACCATTTACAATTATGTGGTAATCTGACGTATTACAGGAACATTATGGAGTAATTTTTATGAATGATATACAGCCGTTGGGCTTTCTGTTTCATTCATTTAAGACGGATGATACATATTATGCTCTTTCTCCAGTTCTTTATAAAGCTGCATACAGTTCCAATTCTGATTATGCTCCGTCAGAACCGCCTTGTAATCCACAGGTGTACCTGCTTTCCGCAAAGTATAAAGCACCTGGTCAAACAGATTCCCCGTGATTCCTGCAAGGATCAGCATTTCCTTCTCCATCTGCTCCTGAGGAATCAGCGCTGACGGAATCTGCACCTGAGAAACCTCTTTCACTCCTGCCAGATATCCGATTGGCTGACTATAGTCCTGAGTTTCTACATTTTTTAAACGTATCTTAAAAGGCAGTAATGCCATCTTTAACTTGCGAAGCTTCTGCTGATCCTGAAAATTTATTAATAAAATAGTTGGTTTCATATAAACACTCCTTCTGATACAAGTAAATCCCCCCACTGCTTATTGCTCTTTACAATTGAAGCAGGGACTTCCTTGATTTGGTTAAATAATTACAACTATTATACCCTCTTCACCTGCACCTGACAATCATAATAGCCTGCATAGGACTTTTTATGTCATAGGAATATTACAAAATAATTTCCGGCAACGCAGAAAAACAGGCTTCGATATCTGTATCATCGATGCCTGTTTTTCTGTGTTACAATTTGGAGCGGCATGGCTTTATCAATTACAAACTATTTCGCAGGATATTCCTTGAGCACTTCGGAAACACTCCCACTCAAATAAGAAAACAACGGGAAATATTGTAATTCACACATTATTGTGGTAAAGTATTGTGGTGTTATTTTTCCATATCAGGAAGCGAAAATAAAGAGGAGGGAACAAATGAAAAAATTCTATTCGTGGTATAAAAAACATATTACCGCAGCAATCTTTACCGGTCTGATCCTTGGTATCATTACCGGACTGTTTCTGGCAAACCGTTTCGAACCGGTACTTGCCATCACAAGCCTTATCGGAAGCATTTACATGAATGCCCTGAACATGATGATCTTTCCACTGGTCTTCTGTTCCATTATCATGGGTATCTCTAGCATCGGTAATGCCCGCACAACCGGCAAGATCACAGCCGGTGCCATGATCTTTTTCCTGTGCACCACAGCACTTGCCAGCCTGGCAGGACTGATCATCCCGCGACTGATCCATCTCGGTGAGGGTGTTAAATTCGAGATGGCAACTTCCGACATTCAGGCAACTGAGATGACCAGCATTCTGGACACCATCAAAAACTTAATCCCATCCAATCCGGTTGCAGCTTTCGCAAACGGAAATATGCTTCAGGTACTTGTATTCGCAGTCATCGTAGGCTTCACACTTATCGCCATCGGCGAAAAGGGTACTGCACTTCTGAAAGTCATCGATTCCTGTAACGAAGTCTGTCTGAAAGTCATCAGCACAGTTATGTACTTCACACCTATCGGTGTATTCTGTACTATCGTTCCTGTTGTAGAAGCCAACGGTACAGAAACCATCATTTCACTGGCAACTCAGCTGATCATCCTGTATGTGGCATTCTTCGGATTTGCCCTGGTCATTTACGGCGGCTCCGTGAAATTCATCGGCAAAGAAAGCCCTGTGAAATTCTTCAAAGCAATGCTTCCTGCAGCTCTGAACGCATTCGGAACCTGTTCCAGTTCAGCGACCATTCCAATCAGTAAACAGCGTATGGAAGACGAAATGGGCGTATCCAACAAGATCACAAGTATTGCCATTCCTCTTGGCGCTACTGTAAACATGGATGCCGTATCCATCCTGATGTCATTCATGATCATGTTCTTCGCCAATGCATGCGGAATTAACGTAAGCATTTCCATGATGATCATAATCCTTCTGGCAAACGTACTCCTGTCAGTAGGAACCCCGGGAATCCCGGGCGGTGCCATCGCATCCTTCGCAGCACTGGCAACCATGGCAGGTCTGCCGGCCGGTGTCATGGGAGTTTATATCAGCATCAACACACTCTGCGATATGGGCGCAACCTGCGTCAATGTTATCGGAGATATGGCAGGATGTGTAGTTCTGAAAGAAAAGATTAAATTGGAAGACTAATTTTAACGATTTCACAGTTCAATATTTAACCGAATCAAGTAAGTCCCCTGCGGAGGTTGCGAAAAGCAATAAGCAGGGGACTTACTTAATTCGGTTAAATTCTGTTTCTGAGAATCTCCGTTTTACATCTGTGTATTTTATCGGTTTTACTATAACTAATTCCAACACCTAAAATCTCACCAGTATATTTCGGTAATTCACCTAATTTTCCCATAAACCGTAGCATATAATCCTTATCTCTAATCTGTTCAATGGCTTCTTCCGGTGTATGGTCCACTTTTAATTCTAAAATAATACATGTATCCGATCTGTCTTCTGGATAAAAAATAAAATCAACAAACCCCTTCCCTGACTTATCCTCTCTCTCCACACGATATCTATCTCTCGCTGCCAAATAAACAAGATTCACAACCGCTGATAATTCTGTTTCATTATTGTAAGAAAGGATTGGAGTCTCTGTATTGTGAACATAAGCCAATATATTCTCCATAGTTTCTGTATCCCCATGAAGTGTGGCCTCCAGCATACGCTCAGATTCTTTCGCCAATCTGTATACATATCCCAATGAAGCTTCTTTCTGAACCATCTCATCAAATTTGTCCATCAATTCTTTATTAGGAATATACACCTTTCCATTATAGTAGCTTAAAAAACCATATACTACCATGGCAGATAAAATTTCTTCTCTGGTCAACAAATTCATAGAAGTGGCCGCATACTCCTGAATCTTCGCCTTGACACCCTCACCAGAAATCATAAGCGCAATATCTTTACGCACATCTGCAATATTATTCTCAACGTAATAGAATATTTCATCATATGGTCCTGAACTTGTCCAGTAACTGCCCAGATTATTATTCTCTAAGGCTGCCACAACCGATCTTGGATTATACATTCTCTCCCCATTTTTAGTAAAATATCCATCATACCATTCACGTAATCCTTCCCTGGTCACATTCAGCATTTCTTCTTTTCCGGCATTGTTCTCGCAATATCTTTCATAAAGCATATCAACTTCTTTATCTGAAAATCCAAATACATTACCAAACTTAGACTCCGAAGCCATCGTATACTCCATAAACATGTTTAATTCAGATCCACTGGAATACTTGGCGATTGGCAATATTCCCGTCATATATGCCAATGCAACATACGGCTTATCCTTTAACAATCCCTTCAAAAATAGCAAATAAGACTTTTTATCATCCTCTGTCACAAACGGCATATGAAATACCGAATCCCATTCATCAAAGACAAAAACAAAACGTTCTTTTTTTTCCGCAAAAATCCTCTGTAGGTCTTCTCTTACAGAACCATTCTCACGAAAATCAATATCCGGATATCCCCTCTTTAAATCCTCTTTTAAATTCCCCTTTATCTCATCTATATATTCCTTATAACTTATACATTCATCATCAACCACGCTAAAATCAATATAAATTGTATTATACTGGTTCAAATGCCTTCTGTAATCAGCAAATTCTGAGATTTTCAATGTCTCAAATACATCCTTCGACGCAACATCTTTTCCAAAAAAAGCGCCAATCATATTTGCCATCACTGTTTTTCCAAATCTGCGGGGACGTGTCACACACACATGACGGTTTCCAACCTCAGCCAATGGAATCAGTTCTCTTAGCATCTGCGATTTATCCACAAAATACGGACTACATACTTCGCTTTTATATAACGTATACGGAGATACACTGTTTAAATAAATTCCCATGTGGACAGTCTCCTTTCTGCCTGCTCTTTATTCGCAGTACAATAAAATCCAAAATAAAAATCTCTATTATAAATAGACTTTCTTATACTCGGATACACAACAATTTCTTTACTTCCATAAAATAAAATCATTCCTTCTCCTTTCCCTGTTACTTATAATTGTAAGTCTTTTCTCTAACAGAATCAACATCTTTACATCCAGCATTACAGTCATTACTGTTCCCTCTTACACTTCCAATCCCCAGCGCGAAGCAGCATCTCTCTGCAGGTGAATTTGGAGGGGGCTTAGTAACTCTTAGGTGGGGGAAATCCGCGTTATGAAGAAAAATAGCAACCTGTCTGAGCGGAGTCTGCAACGGAGCGAGTTTTGCATTTTTCTTCATGCTTTTAGCGGATTTTCCCCCACCTTAGAGTTACTTAGCCCCCGGAACTGAATCTGCAGAGAGATGTTGCTTCGCGCGTCCCCCTATTGCAAGTGTACGCCCCACACCAACAAACTTCCCCCAAATACTTACAAAAACCTCTTGACTTTCAAAACAAACAGCGTTAAAATTGCTTTAGCTTTTTAAACAGCTAAACCTATAACGCATAAATTCAACGAAGGGAACCAGTAAAAACAGTCCCCCTGTCCCCAGAGAGCTGCAGTCCGGTGAAATGCAGCGACAGACCTGTTTCGAATATCATCCCCGAGAAGGAAAGCCGAACCCTTGAATACAGCCATCACAGATATTGCCGTATTCACAGTAAGCTTCCCCGGCCGCCCCCCGTTACAGGAGCCGCGTATATCGGTACGTTGCAGAATCGTACTTGTTTCAAAGATGAAACAGGGTGGTTACGGAATATTATATGTCCGTCCCTGCGTGGGGCGGACTTTTTTTATGCCCTGACATACGAGACATACCTTTCCTTCCAGACTGCCTATCTGAAACCGAAAACGTCACTGTTCCCCCGACATCAAGAACGCACAGACATCGAACAGTACAAAAAACTTTTGAGAGGAGTAGAGAGCATGAAAATCTACAAAAAAATCATGAACGCACTGGCTGCAGTAGAAAAGATCGTCCTTGTGATCTCCACACTGCTGATCCTGGTGCTGACTGTGGGAAACGTATTTTCCCGTAAAGTCATCCACCGTTCCTGGTCCTTCACAGAAGAACTTGTAGTAGCGGTATTCGTACTCATCACCCTGCTGGCAGCCGCACTTGCCTGCCGCGAAGGAGAACTGGTCAGCCTGACACTGGTTACAGACCGCCTTCCAAAGAAGCTGAAGAAACCGTCCGTGATCTTGATCACAGTCCTGAGCATCATCTTCAGCGTCATCCTTTTCAAATACGGCATGGACAAGGTTATCACCCAGCTTCAGAACGGAAAAAGAACCTTCGTATTAAACTGGCCTGAATGGATCTTCTGGTCCTTCGTACCCATCGGTGCAGGATGCATGATCCTTCACTTCATTGAATTCTGTCTGGACTTCTGCTGCAAAACCGACAGCGCCAAAAATGCCGACAACAACACAAAAGGTAACATGAACACAATCACAACAGACAAAAAGGAGGGCAAATAAATGATCAGTGCAATCTTATTTATCTCCTTCTTCATATTCCTGATCCTGGGTGTACCCATCGGAATCTGCCTCGGGCTTTCCTCCGTATGCGCAATCCTCTACTCCGGTACATCCCTGACGATCGTAGCAACCAACATGTACTCAGGAATCAGCAAATTCCTGCTCCTGGCAATCCCATTCTTTGTACTGTCAGGAAACATCATGGCAAAATCCGGTATCTCCAAACGACTGATCAAATTCGTTGATACCTGCGTAGGCCACAAAAAAGGCGGTATCGCCATCGTATGTGTTATCGTAGCCTGCTTCTTCGGCGCCATCTCCGGTTCCGGCCCTGCAACTGTTGCAGCCCTTGGTGCCGTACTGATTCCTGCAATGGTAGAACAGGGCGGTTTCTCCGCACCATTCTCCACAGCACTGATGGCAACCTCAAGCTCCATCGCCATTGTCATCCCGCCAAGTATCGCCTTCGTTGTATATGCCTCCATCACAGGCACATCCATCGCAGATATGTTCATGGCAGGTATCGTACCAGGTCTTCTTATGGGCGTGGCACTGGTAATCGTAGTAATGCTGGAAGCAAAGAAACACAACATCAAACCATCCAGAGAAAAAGCCTCAGGCAAAGAACGCTGGGACGCTTTCAAAGATGCTTTCTGGGGATTCCTGATGCCGATCATCATTCTGGGCGGTATCTATGGCGGTATCTTCACACCAACAGAAGCAGCAGCCGTATCTGTTGTATACGGACTCTTCGTAGGTATGGTCATCTACCGGGAGGTTTCCATCCGCGATATGTTTGACATCCTGGTAGACTCATCCAAGACAACCGGCGGTATCATGCTCATCGTAGCAAGTGCCTCTCTGTTCTCCTTTGTATGTACCAAATTCGGTATTGCAGATGCAGCCTCCAATTTACTTGGAAGCATCGCACACAATCAGTTTACCTTCCTGCTGATCGTAAATATCATCTTCCTGATCGCAGGATGCTTCATCGATGCAAACTCCGCTATGTACATCTTCATCCCGATCATGCTTCCTGTATGTAAGGCTCTTGGATACGATATAGTAGCATTCGGTGTTATGGCAACTGTAAACCTTGCAATCGGACAGGTAACTCCTCCTGTAGGTGTAAACCTTTTCGTAGCAATCAGCATCAAGATCAAAAAAGGTCTGGAAGTTACTCTGCAGGAGATCTCAAGGGCAGTTGTGCCAATGATCGCAGCCTGCGTTGCAGTTCTTCTGATCGTTACCTACATCCCGATCACCTCCACTTTCCTTCCGAAAGCTCTTGCAAAAGAAGGCTCCTACACAGGTGATCAGTCCTCCGCTTCCTCTGACACAGCTTCCAAGGACGCAGGAGACGGCAATAACTCCTTTGACACAATCGCAGATTACAGCGACCTTGACTGGCCGGAAATGACCTGGAACTTCGCTTGCTCCACTACTGAGACAAGTACCTGGGCTGACGGCGGACGTAAGTTCGGTGAACTGATGGAAAAAGCTACAGGCGGAAAGGTTAAAGTCAATATTTATGCAGCTGACCAGCTTACCAACGGCAACCAGTCCGAAGGTATTCAGGCTCTGATGAATGGGGACCCGGTTCAGATCTCCATGCACTCCAACCTGATCTACTCTGCATTTGACCCACGTTTCAACGTTGTTTCTCTTCCATTCGTCTATGATTCTTACGACGATGCAGATGCGAAATTCGATGGCGAAGCTGGTGAAAAACTGAAAGAAATCCTTGGCGAATACGGACTCCACTGCATGGGTATTGCGGAGAATGGTTTCCGTGAACTGACCAACAGCAAGCGCGAGATCAAATCTGTAGATGATATGAAGAACCTGAAGGTTCGTGTAGCAGGTTCCAATCTTCTGATGGAATGCTACAAGAGATGGGGCGCTGATGCCACAAACATGAACTGGTCTGAAACTTACACAGCACTTCAGCAGAACACGGTTGAAGGTGAGGAAAATCCGCTTCCTGCTATTGACGCTGCAAGCGTTCAGGAGGTTCAGCCTTACTGCTCCATGTGGGATGCAATTTATGACTGTCTGTTCTTCTGTATCAACCAGGATATCTATGACGGCCTCACACCAGAACAGCAGGCAGTTGTTGACGAATGTGGCCAGAAGGCAGTTGAGTATGAACGTTACATCAACCGTTCCAGCGACAATGAGATCAAAGAACGCTGGGAATCCAAAAACGGCGTAACCTTCACAGAGAAAGCAGATATGGATATCGATTCCTTTAAAGAAGCTGTAGACGGCGTAGACGAATGGTTCGTAAATGAGCTGAAGAGCCAGGGCTACGAAGGCGGCCAGGATCTGGTTGATCTGTTTACCAAATAATCCTTACGGTTACAAAACTCCATAAAAATAAACGAACAGGGTATGAAGTTTCATCAGATTACGATGAGCTTCATACCCTGTTTTGTTTTTAATAGTACTATTGGTAATTTTTACGGCATTGACTTACATAGATCAACATAAAAAGAAATAAGCATCCCCCCGCTCAAAGTGAGATGCTTACTTTCTTTTTAACATTATAATTAATCACAGAGGGCAACCGGAACACGCTTCCGGTCATCTTCTAAGTAGATTATACAATGGGGCACCTGAATTTTCAAGTGCCCTTTTTGTAAAGTAAAGCGAACATTCGCAATCCGCTTCGCTACTTGCTCATGAGCGCAGTCACTTCGCGACCTGCGTTCAAATCTCAGATCTTCAGGTAAGACTTGATTTTCTCCTCCTGCAGTTCTTCCCCGATCACGATCAGAACCTCCTGCCCCACATGAAGCGGACGAATTGTGATTTCATTCTTGGTAGCATTTAATTCAATCCACTGCTGTCCATCGCTCTCTGTCCGGGCAGACTGTCCAGAGCTGTCTTCGATATCACCGCCTACTCTCATAAATCCCTTCATCCGGAACACTCGCCCGCATTCAGGATCAGACAAAATATACTCTGCCGTTTCCCGCAGCTCCCTCTCAGTCATCTTCACATTCATAAAGTACAGAGAAGTAAAGGCATCCTCTGCCTCAAACTCCGGTTTTCTGTAGCTTTCCATCACATATCCACAGGATGCGATCCGATCAAAGTCCTCTTTCGACATTTCCTCCCAATTCTTGTGGATAACATTAGCAGTATCCACACCATTCATTTCACAATGAAATCTCCTGCTGCAATGCACCTTCTCAAGTGCCTTATTCACATGCTCAACCGTCCCCCTGATTTCCTCCTGTGATGCATCCTGACTCTTGCTCATCACAATGCATCCCGCATCTGCCACCTCCGAAGCCAGAATAAAATCCGCCTCCTCTGACAGATCACGCTCCAGCTTAGAATCCACAATTGCAATCACATTCCCAATCTGATACCAGCGGTTTAAGGGCTCCTCATGAAGAATATCAAAAAACTCATCCACATCAAAAATCCCCGATGGCTCCACGATCACCCGGTCATATCCGCACATTCCCATGGCAATCAGCTTGGTCTTAAATCTCCTCCTGTGGCAGTCCTTATCACACCCGCCTGAAATCATCTCCAGCTCACAGTTGTCTCCCATCAGATCCTGAAGCAGCATCATATCCACATTCACAGCCCCATAATCATTCTCCAGAATTCCAATATTATTACCGGCATCCATCAGATACTGCGCATACTTCCTGATAAACGTGGTCTTCCCTGAACCAAGGAAACCAATGATCAAATCTACCTTTACCATTTGATGTCTCTCCTTTGCTGTTGTATTATTTTCCTGTTTTTATCTGTCAAATGAAACTTCATCATCTATCATCCATAAACCACTGCGGTTATTCCCTTTTCTTATAAGGATACCTTCCTGTTGTAATCTGCTCATGATACGTTTTACGCTCCGCAACGATATCCCCATTTCTTTTTGAATCTGGCTTTGCGTCAGATATGGATTCTTCTTAACCCTGTCAAGAATTCCCGCTTCTTCCTGAGACTTTTTCTCTGATCCCCCTCCAGAAAAAACTTGTCCTGCAAATGCTTGCGCCCAAACTCCATCAACTGTTCATAACTTTCGATCAGATTGGTCTGAATCACCTCACGGTCATCATATCTGTCAACATTCACTCTTCGCAATAACGCATCCGTCATATAAGCAGGCACGATATCAGAAATAACGCGATCCTTTCCCAACAGCATGATCGCCGCCAAACCGGTTCAGAAAAGAGCAGATACTCTCATATACATCATTTCCAATTCCACTTCCGCAGCGTTTAAACTCCACCGCCACGTTTTCTCCGACAGTAAGTATTGATTCGAAATTTCTGATATCCATTCAAATCTCCTTTCAGTCGCTTGCCTTTATCTCTGATCTCGCAATATCAGGAGCCAAAATCTACCTGACATCTTTGTTATCAAATCATAGCATTATAAAACAGGAAATACAAGAGCCAGACTGCCCAGGGAATACATTTGGGAGACAGAAAAAAGCACCCCGGAAATTTGCAAATCTGAAGTTTCCGGGGTGCTCCCTATTTCACTTATTTTTTATATCCTTCGCTTATCTTTTCCGTCCTCTCTATTTTTTTCTCACCAGACACCGCTTCTTAAAGAATGCGATCCCATAGCACAGAACCTCGTCGTAATCCTCTTCAAATTCCCTGGCATACATCCGGTCATTGATCTGCTGCAGAGCTTTGTCACAATCCCCTGCCATATTTTCCAGGGCTGTGGAATATTTTGCCTCAAAAACAGCGACTCTGCTGTTATCAGAATCATATACAATGACATCACTGCGCCCCTCGCCATGTTCCCTGTTGGATTCCGTCATATATCCTGCCCCTGCAAAAATTCCTGCAAGAAAAGCATGATAAAAATCTTCTTTATAATCATGATAGCTGATTGTTTTGCGGAGCAGCTTGCTCATCTCACGGGTAATGGTTTCACTGTCTGCATTCCAGACTGCCTGAAACAGATCCATACGATTCCATGTCAGGGCACTGTCACGAAACCACCTGATCACCGTTGTTTCAAAAATTTCTCTGATCTCAGCATTAGGAATTGCCAGAGCAAACATCCCGTCAGGCAGGGATTCCGTCAGATCCTCTCTGCGTACTCTGGTCAGATATCCCGTCAGATATAAAAGGCTCCACAGATTATCTTCCGATGAATGCAGATAATCATAGGTCAGATTCTCATCTATATGCTGTATAATATAACCGCCGGAAAGAAGATGCTCCAGCTTCCTGGTAATCGTACTTCCTGCATAATCGATGAAAGAACGGATAATGGAATTATCGCTGGTATTTCTCCAGTAGCTGGCAGGACGGGCATCCGGATTTCCCTGAAGATCCCTCAGATAATTTAACACATCCCAAGGACAGTAAATGTCAAAATCCCCAAAATGGTAACCATCATACCAGGTACGGATCTCTTCAGCATACTCCACTGCGCCGGCATCCTCCAGCAATCTGTCCACATCCTCCTGTGTAAATCCGAAATATTCATTTAATCCAGAATCTGTAATGGTATCCGAAACAAAATTATTTGTACCTGTGAAAATACTCTCCTTTGCGATCTTCAAACATCCGGTGATCACAGAAAAACGAAGGGACGAATTATCCTTTAAGGCCTGCATCAACCCCTTCATAACATCCATCATTTCCTGATAATATCCATGATTTGTAGACTTTGCCACCGGAACATCATATTCATCGATCAACAGGATAACCGGCTTATCATAATGAGCACTCATGGCACGTGTCAATACCAGAAGGCTGTTCCTGATCTCTACAGGAGTAGCCTGATTATGCAGGATATGGCGAATCAGCTCTTTATCATAATCTGTAGGTGCAGGACTGTCCAGGAGATACCTGTGTTCCGCACAGACATCTGCAATCGTTGCACAAAGCATCCCATAGGCAGTAGGGAAATCAAGACCATCCACACGTTTGAAGGAAATAAAAAGTGTAGGATACCGGTTCATCCACTGATCACAGAGGGACGTGTGCCGCGAAATTTCCAGTCCGTCAAAAAGAGCCACATTGTTTTTCCTGATATCAAAAAAAGCCGCCAGCATACTCATACCAAGGGTTTTCCCAAATCTGCGGGGACGGGTGATCAGGGTGACCTTTGTAGCGGAAGTATTTAACAGCCTAATGATCAGACCGGTTTTATCAATATAGTAATAATTATTTTCGCGTATTTCCGAAAAATCAGAAACGCCAACAGGAATATTCAGGCTCTCCACTTGTTATCTCCCTTCGCTTATATTATGTAATTTTATGATAGCACGGTGATACCAACTTTACAAGCAGTCGTTTTTTGTAAAAAGGTTCACAAAAAGCCCGGGGGAAATCCCCCGGGCGTCTATTATTTCTTGCGTCTCTTCAGATATACTACAACTCCGGCGATCACAGCCGCTGCTGCGAACAGGCCGATGAACAAGCCAACCGGTGTACTGTCTCCGGTTTTTACCGGTGAACTTCCGGATATGCCGCCGGAACTTGAACCCGGTGTATCACTGCCAGGCGTAATACTTGGGGCCGGTGTAGGAGTTGTGGAAACCACCGTATTGGTGATAGTGATGGTCTTCTCATCATCTGCCGGCTGGAACACAACATTGCCTTCGCCGCCTACCTCAAATCCAAAGGTACTCTTATCTACAGGATTACCCTCCTCATCTGACTCATAAACACGGTAGGTATGAACCTTCTCCAGCTCCTCCTTATCCAGGATCTGGAAATTCACTGCCACACGGTCATTCTGTGTCAACTCAGTAGTGATAACCGTTGTCTCCTCACCGGTATCCGGATCCACCTCCTTCACTGTAGCATAGAAGGTATCATCTGTGGTGATCTGCTGACCATCCTTTATTACATTCTTCTGGATCCACAGATTCCGCTCCAGATAGAAGCCATCCGGCAGATCCGTATATACATTATCTACCACCACTGCCTGATCCTTGTAGGCATTGGTAAAATTCAGAGCTGTGCCATCTGTACCATTGACAGCAATAAAGCAGCTTACCTCCTTGCCATTCTCATCCTGAAAAGCATCACCCACCGGTCTGGGATTTCCCTCTGCATCCGTCTCGCGGATATAATAGGTGCCCTCAGGCAGATCTGTAAAATCCACGGTACCACTGCTCTGTCCCTGGATGCGGATTGCCTTTACCTCACCATAGGGAACTGTAGCCGCCTCATCCCGGAAAAGTCTTACATAGTAAGTAGCATCCGGTGCACTGATCGGCTTTTCGTTCAGATCCTTATCCAGGATACACAGCTTCTTAGTCACTGTCAGCCTGCTTTTTTCCAGCTTGCGGTCTGCCTTTGGAAAAGCCTTCACATCATATTCCAGAGTCTTGCCGTCTGCGCTATAAGGCACAGAGAGAAGCATGGCGGAAACTGTACAGATCTCTGTCCCGCCGGTCTGCACCAGAAGGTATACTCCCTTTGGCAGAGCCTGGAAGCTCACCTGGCCATTGACGTCTGTGGATGCCGTATAGGAAACCACCCCCGCCGAAGCCACAGCCTGGGATAAAGCTGCTGCTGCCTTCTGGGAATCTGCTGCTGTCCTTAGATTATTCAGATCTACACCTGTGGCTGACAGACTGGGATCCAGATGGAACTGCACAACCGGCTGAGTATCCATAGTTCCTACCTGGTACAAAGCCAGCGGCACCTGTGCCATAGGAACCTGTTTGCCATTCTCTGTCACAGTGAGAGTCATTGTCAGATTTCCGCTTGCAGGCTCAGAATCTGCTGCCCCAGCCTGGACAGCCAGCCCCATAAGGAGCATACACATTACCCCAAGAGCAATGAAAACTCTCAGCCCTCTTCCCTTTTTCACCTTTTTCTCCATATACCATCAGCCTCCGTTATCTCTGTTGATTTCTATGCTTTCTGCGGCGTCTCACCGCGAAAATTATAATAAACAGTACCACTGCACCGACCGCTGCCCCAGCAATCACCAGCCTGGTATCTGTTTTCGGTTTCGACACTTCCTTCTGCTCCTGCACCTTGGTCTCCACATATTTTACCCGGTATCCCCTTACCAGCAGACGGTGGGTATTGATCCCATAGGGAGTACAGGTTACCAGGGTACACAGATCCTTGCCCTCCTGGATCTCCAGGTCGGACATTTCCTCAGGCAGGACCACCTTGATCTGATCCACCTCATAGGCCAGCTTATGACCCAAGATATTCAGGATAAAGGTATCTCCCTCCTCCATCTGGTCCAGATCTGTAAAAAGCCTGGCGCTAGGCAGCCCCCTGTGCCCGGAAAGCACACAGTGAGAGCTCTTGCCCCCTACAGGAAGAGAGCTTCCCTCCAGATGACCGATGGCAATCTGCAGGGCTCCCTCGTTTGTCCCGTGATAAACAGGCAGGGAACAGTCAATCTTTGGAATCTCTATATAACCCATAATACCGGTACCAGACACATCCAGAAGACCTTCATACTTTTTCTTATCCTTTTTGGACAGTTTCCAGTGATCGGCTTTCTTCAAAAGCTCTTTGTTGTATTTCCTGGCAGCCTTCAGCATTTCCTTATTGCTGGAATCATCCAGCTTCTCCACCTGCTCCGTATAGGTAGCAATGGCCCGGGACTGATGGGCCCGGTTCCACAGGTTACTTGCTGTAGGATACAGCAGGAAGGAAAGCCCAGCCACAAACACAACCACAATCAAAAGCGTCATCAGACGCGACATCCACTTTTTCTTCATTTCCTCTATCTCTTCCTGCGTCTGCCGCCAAATGCCACATAGATCAGCAAAAGCACCAGCACAGGAACTGCAATACACATAGCTACAATTCTATTGTCCACCAACATGGCATCCGCTGTGACACGGACAACCTCTGCCTCCTCCTGGTTGGCAACTCTGTGGCCCCTCACCAGCAGACGGTGGGTATTAATTCCATAAGGAGTGCAGGTCACCAGAGTACACAGATCCTTACCCTCTTCAATCTTCAGATTCTCCACCTCATCAGGCAGGACAATACGAATCTGGTCAACCTCATAGGTAAGGGTCTGATCCAGAGTACGGATCATAAAGATATCCCCCTCCTCCAGCTTATCCAGGTTGGAAAAAAGCTTGGCACTGGGCAGTCCTCTGTGTCCGGAGAGAACACAGTGGGTATTCAGCCCGCCTACAGGCAGGGAGCTTCCCTCAATATGACCCACAGCGATCTGCAGTACACCTTCGTCTGTGCCATGATAAACAGGAAGGGAGCATTTGATCTTG
Organism: Blautia sp. HCP3S3_C4; assembly: GCF_052064095.1. Lineage (NCBI taxonomy): Bacteria > Bacillati > Bacillota > Clostridia > Lachnospirales > Lachnospiraceae > Blautia > Blautia sp. HCP3S3_C4. The sequence goes on along the minus strand of NZ_JBQHWF010000005.1, from coordinate 34,806 downwards.
GGAATTTCAATATAACTCATAATCCCAGTGCCAGACACATCCAACAGTTTATTGTACTCCTCTTTCTCCTCATCCTTCAACCCCAGACCATGTCCGGACTGAAACAGCTTCTGGTTATAACTGACCGCCGCATCCCACAGCTTCTCGTAATCCTGTTCATCCATGTTCTCCACCGAGTCCGCATAAGTGGCAATGGCCTGGGACTGGTGCAGGGAATTCCAGTAATCACTGACTGTCGGATATAACAGCACGGAGACACCCACGAAAAAAACAATGATTAATGCAATTGTGGAAAAATCTTTTTTCTTCATGTGTATCTCCCTGTTGTCATAATATTATCTCCGAAGGAACAGGAAACACTTCCTGCTCCCCCGGAGGGTGTTACTACTATTTAATGCTTCCATTCTCTTATGTAGGATGAAAACAAATCTGTTACTTATTTATCTGCATTCATACGTTTCTTAGTAACAAGCAGAACGCCAGCACCAAGAACAAGAACTACACCAACGATGTAGAAGATTGTTGTACCGATACCACCGGTTTCTGGAAGGAGGGAACCCTTTTTATTAACAACATTTGTTGTTAATATTCCATCATCCTCATTAGTTGAGGTAAATGTAATACTTCCTGCTTCCTTATTTGTATGCTGTTCAGTTGTTTCCGTTGCTCTTAAACTTATTAATCCTGGATTGTCAGATAAGAGTTCATGTTCAGCAGTTATTGTAAAATAAATAGGATCTATCGGATTATATCCTTCCGGATGAGTAGTTTCAGTTAATCTATAATATCCATCATCTAATCCCGCAAATTCAAAGACTGTTGAAGAACCATTATTCACTTTAGTAATTGATCTCCATTCGCCATTACTTTCGTTTTTATAAAATTTCTCAAGTGTAAATTCTGCACCTTCCAATGGGTTTTTATCTTTATCCACTTTATTTATAGTTGTTTGGTAAGTAAATACGATAACTGTATCGTCTGGTGTATGTCCTGTTGAACCTTCTTGTTCTGGATTATTAGAATACTCTAAATGCATTGTATTCTTATTTCCACCTTTACCTATTACCGCATTACTATTTAAAGTTGCATTATATTCTACAATAATTACACTACCAGCATGAACAGAACTGATTTGTTTTAAATTAGAAAACTCTATTTCAAAGTCATCTCCATCTGAAAGTCCTGTTGTTTTAACATTATAATATTTATTCGTTTCTGTGTTTTTTACTTCCTGTCCATCTACTGTAACCTTTACTGTGTCTGGTTTAAAATTAAACACAGAAGCTCCATTTTGATCTTTCTGTTGCTTATCATGAAAAACAAATTTATATTTTGTATATCGATCATAATCAGCAGCAACCGTACCTTTTAATTGGAATGGTACATCATCACCAATATCATAATCAGCTGAGTCTATCCATTCTGTATTACTGTTCTGGTTATCTACAGTAGTTATGCCTGTTGAATCATTAACATCTTTTACTTTCTTTTCAGCAGTAGGAACACTTACTTTAGGCTGAATTGTAATGTTGCTATTTAATAGCTTTACCATATAAATAGAAAACGCATCATTATTATTTGTATTCGTACTTGCAACGTCTTTAATTAGATAATATCCTACCGGAAGCGCCCCCGTACTTTGTCCTCCTGTTATTGTAGCAATTGCACTACTATTAAAATCAACATACTTCGTGATAACATTTAATTGTTCACTATCTGTATGTGTAATTTCTTGTGATACAGCTTCCAGTGCCTGCAAAACACCACTTGGTACTGTATCGCCTTTTTTTACTGTTGAATTTACATTTTTCGCATTCTCGCCCCATTTTTCTTTTATCAAATTGCCGCCTGATACTTCACCTGTAAAAATTTGATATATATCATATGTGTGACCATTATCAGGTGCTGTAATAGTATACCCGTTTCCACCCGTAACGCCATCTGCCATTACCGGTATGCACATAGCTAATACCATGATTGCTGTCAACAATATGCTGACAATTTTCCTTAAATGTTTCATAACTTTCCCTCTCTTTTCTTCTTATTAAATATTTTTCTTGTTCCCGTTGACGCAGATGTTTGTATCTGCTTCGCCGTTTATTTTAATCGAACTGCTGCTTTGTCTCCTGTTCGATTAAATTTTAAATTTATTTTCTGAATACGTCTCGGCGCATCTTTTTCGCCGGATTGGAGAGGCTTAATTTCTCCTCCCTTCTCTGCGTTTCCGCCTCATAACGTATCCACACATCAGTGATCCTGCCATTAAGGCCAGACCCACTGCTGTAAACCTGTTGGTTCCGGTTCCTCCGGTTTCGGGAAGAACATAATTATCTTCCTTGTGATTGTTAAATATCACTCTGTTCTCTAAGATACTACTTCCCAACGAACCCAAGTCAATCGTATCATTGGCCTCATATTTATAATAACTTATAGATTTCGTATTCATCTTATTATTTGTTTGCTCAACTTCAACTTTAACAACATAAACAGCGGTATCATATATATATCCCGACTTTTGACCTGTCTCAGTAATTTTATAATAATAAATTCCTGCAGTATCATAGTTCAGCTGACTAAATGTAACATTACGTCCACTGTTTTGAACTGTTTCTACTGTCTGCCACTGACTACTGTCGCTGTCATACTTTGCAAGTGTAAAATCAAAACATTCATTATTTGCAGGAGCCTGTTCATTTACCATTTTCTGAGCTTTTACAACTGCATGGGCTTTATTCTCTTCATACTTGTTTATAAAAGCAAATTTGCCGTCTGCTGGCAATCCCGACTCCCATCCAGTGTATCCAGTTGCCGTTTTCTTTCTATATGAATTTTCAATACTAAGTCCATTACCCGATTCAGAAACTTTTACCTGTATTTCATATTCTTCCTGAGAATATGTAATTCCGGCGATCGTCCCTGGTTTCTCAACCAATGTATACGTATATGTCTGTCCTATATCATTATTACGATAATCAATTTTACCAAAACTCGGTGTTCGATTAGCATAGGTAACTGCAATAGTCTTAGAATTGGTTGCTATATCGCTTCCTACAGGCATCGGCGCTTTTTTTCCATTTTCGGTTTTTCCGGTAAGTACAAACTGAAATTCATATCCACTTTGCCAGCTCTTTCCAGCTACGTTATCTATGCCATCTATAGTCTTAGTTACACCAAATCCCAGTGAACCTGTAAAATCTGTTCTGTGGCTTTCAGCTGTTACATTAACTACATCTGCGAACGCAGATCCATTCCAGTTTTTATTTAAAGTCACTGTAGCACAGGGTGCAATCAAAGTTCCTGATGATTTGGAACCACATATAGTTACATTCCCACTATATCCAGGTTTAATATTCCATATCACCTTACCAGCTGAAAATGTAGTTACTTCTCCCCCAGAAGCACTCATATTATTACTATAGTCAATTTCAGGTATTGCAACCTCTGTATCAGGCGTAACATTAATTATCAATGATGTACCTGTGTTATTGGATAAGCCCTTAATGATCAGTTTATTATCTTTTAAATTTTTCAATGTTGATGCGTTCACATTCCAAACAGCTTCTCCTGTAGTTCCACCAACTGTAAGTTCATTATGCTCTACACCACCAAGACCCTCTACACCTGAATCAGTCTTTTCAGCAAAATCTTCATTATAGGACTCTAGTTGAGTTTTCATTGTATCCAAAGACAAAAAGCTATATGCTGCTGTATCCTGATATATGATTCGAGGTTTAATTACTTCACGTTGTTCCCCCTGACTCCCAATCAATACAAATCTGTCACTTCTCACTGTAACCTTCATATCTTTGCCAATAACCAAAATATCATCTTCTCCATCACCACACTGAAGGTTATTACCTGATGCAAACGATTTTATATAACTAATTTCTCCTGATATCTTGCTTGTTCCAAAATTGCTTCCATAAGACAAAGAATTTGTTACTATATTACCATTCGTATGTGCCGTGTTATTAACACTACTAAATCCAACGATATGAAAGTTGCTTGCTAGTCCTAACGGACCTGAAGTATTATATTGATGTTGAGGTCCAATTGCCACATAAGTTAATGTACCATTTGTCCATACATCATCGGGCTGAAATGTACGTTCCACAACATTAAATTTAATCCCATTTTCTAATGTTACAGAACCTTCATCACTAAAATCAAAAAAGGTATTACTCAAAGATGGAATTTCCCATCTAAGCTTTACAAATGTAACCTGATCTTTGAATGATATATTATTAAGTGCATTGTTAAGTTGGTTCTGTAATGTCTGTCCATTAAATTGACTAACATTACTTCTTATATTAAATGACCGAATCTCTCCTATCTCCTGCTGTTGATTGTTATAACAAGTAACCCATATATCAGACTGAGCATTTTGAAGATCTCCTAAAGACTGATTATCATATTGTAAAACCAGCCTCTTACTCCTAGCATCATCCAATGTACCAAACCATTCATTTTTCTCAAGAGTTGGTCCAACGGCTTTTGCAAGTAATAACCGCGCTCCTGTAATTGAGAAATTACTATTTGTAAATGTAATTGCCTGGATTGTACTGTCATCTGCCACATCAACAGTTCCATTTTCAATTACTTCTGCTTCACCACTGTCTTTCAGATGTACTACCTGTGTATCTACGATATCTCCCTGAACCTTTGTATGTTCGTTATCTTTAAATGTCATAAATATATTGACATTTCCCTCTGGCTCAATCTCTTTGTTTTCTGATTCAGCTGATTCAGAAGTAAAGTAGACATCATAAAGAACATAATCAGTTACCGCATCTTCATCATTCCCAAGCTGTTCATCAAAGGCAGCAACTGCATTCTGATACTCTTCGCTTCCAGGTTCAATGTAACGTGCATTCAGCACTGCATCCTCCGGCAGGTTAGCATCTTCATCTGCATAAGCAACAACTATAACCTTGTCATCCTCATATTGATAATCCGGCTCTGGAGCTACAGTTGGAGTTACTGAAAGCTCTGGTGTCGGAGTTACCGAAAGTTCCGGTGTCGGGGTAACTGAAAGTTCCGGATCTACTATAGGTGTCGGGGTGACACTTAACTCTGGTGTCGGAGTCAGCTCCGCTTCCGGAGTTGTTTCCAGTGCCTGGGTCGGTTCTGTTTTCGGAGTTGCTTCCGGTACCTGGGTCGGTTCCGCTTCTGGCGTTGTCTCCGGCTCCTGTGTCGGCTCTGCTTCCGGGGTAATCTCCGGTGCCGGAGTTTCCTGTGGTTCTTCGGTTACTTCCGGAGCTGGAGTTGTTTCTGTTGTTTCTTCCTCATTGTTGTCATCTGCCAGTGCCGGGTTTTCCGGGATGGAGACGTAGCCTTTGATATTTTCGCTTCCTATATTATAGGTGTTGTTTCTGACTGCTTTGTCGGCATCGCCTACGATGGCGGTCAAGGTGCTGTCGTCAGCGGTGGTTACGATTCCGGCGTGGTCGGCGCTGCCGTTGTTGTCTGTATCCAGCAGAAGCAGGTCACCGGTCTTTGGTGTGTAGCCATCCGGATTTGTGTAATTCCATGCGCTGCAGTCACTGTTCTGAGGTACTGCGCTTGTAGGTACTCCTGCGTAGCTCAGACAGAAGTCTGCGAACTGGGCGGACCAGTTATCCCGGTATGGGTCATTTGCCCATGCGCCGTAGCGGGTATAGCCGTGGATGGTCTGTCCGTCCTCTGCTACTGCGTAGTTGGCTGTGCTCTCTGTGTATCCGGTCTGGGTCTGGGCAATGGCTGCCAGATCTGCACCCCAGTTACCTGTAAGTGTGACACTGCTTACTGTGTTCTGCCATACATCTCCATTCTCTACATCTGCATCAGGATTGGAATAGCAGGCAAGGGTATGGGTGTGCTCCTCTTTGCCACAGATCAGCTCTTTTTTATAGCATTCTGCTGTGTGGCGGTGACCATCGTTTTCCTGCTGTCCACAGATCAGCTCTTTCTTTTTCTCATAACATTCTGCTGTGTGGTGGTGAGCACCTTCGCCCTCCTCCATACCGCAGGTAAGCCTTTTCTCTGTGGTATAGCAGCCGTCAAACTCACTATGTACATGGCCCTCTTCTTTATTTGTGCAAGTCAGAACCTGTTCTTCTGTATAGCAAGCTTCTGTGTGCTGGTGTCCCTCGGATTCCGGGGTCTGACAGACCAGAGCATCCACTTCCTTATAACAGTCATCCGTATGCTGGTGGGCTCCCTGGCCTTCCTCTTTGCCACAGATCAATTTGTCCTCATAACAGTCCTCTGTATGGGTATGCTCCTCTTTGCCACAGTAGGTATCCGCCTCTGCGGTCAGTGCCGGGAGGATCAATGCATAGACAGTACAAAAAACCACCAGACAGGCAAGGATGCTTACTGTCTTCTGCCAGCGCTTCCGCCTGCGATTCTGTAATTTATGCTTTGCCGCTTCCCGCAACAATAATTTTTTCATATTGACATCTCTCCTTATCCCCGGCGCTGGTTATTTCACAGTGCCAAATGATTTCAAAGGCCAAAGCCTGAATACGATTTTCCCTACGATCTGCTCCTCTGCCACGCAGCCTACGGAAGTGTTACGGCTGTCTATGGAAGTGGATCTGTGGTCTCCCATAACGAAGTATCTGCCGTCCGGCACCTGATATGGAAGCTTGATGTTGCAGTCACCCAGGGCTTTCTCTGTCAGATAGGGCTCATCCAGAGGTTGGCCGTCTACGGTGACATTTCCTTTCTTATCTATATCTACCCAGCTTCCGGGACCTGCGATCATTCGCTTTACCAATATCTTGTTATTGTAGTAAAAGGCGATCACATCTCCCTGGGTGAAATCGGCTCCTTTTACGGAAACTACGATCTGTCCCTCCTGGATAGTGGGGTACATGGAACTGCCGTAGATCTGAAGTACCGGGAGCAGGAGTACGGCGATCAGAACTGCCGTTGCTGCCACGGTGATCAGGGTTCCAAGGGTGTTTCTCAGTCCCCGGTGGTATCTGTGTCTGTATTTTGTTCTGTTTAATTCCGCCTCCAGCTGGGTTACTGTAGGCATGGATGTGATTTCTTTGCTGGTCTTTTTCCTCATTCCTGAATGCCTTCATTTTCCTGACTGTCTGTGGGTTTTGTATCTGTATGGCCCGGGGCCTGCTGCCGGATATTCTCCAGGTACTGGTCTGCGGCTGCCTGTGCTGCCTCAAATACCCGGTTGATTCGAAGTGCGGCTTCTGCGATGGATCCGGCTTCTTCTGTCATGATCCTCCGTTCCTCCAGCTGCTGTCTGGCTTCTGCCAGCTCCTGCTGCAGGCGCTCTACTTCTTTGCTCTGTTCCAGAAGCATTTCCAGTAAATCGGTACGGCTCAGACGCCTTAATTCTTTGTCAGTCATACTTATGCTCCTTATTTCTGATACAGCGGTCTGCTGTATTTTTGGCAAATAAAAAGGCTGCAATCATTCTCTATCGTTAGTGAATAATTGCAGCCGAACTGTCTCTCTGTAACTCTTATATGGTCAATGCCGGGGGATGAATCCTGTTGGTATCGCTCCTCCCTGCCTGCCCTTCAAGAGACTCCTAGCTTTGCGTCCCTAGTTCGCACCAGGTTTGCTTTTTTTCTGTATTTGTATTTAGTATGATAATACGTGAGAAACAATTTGTCAATATTATCAGAGCATTTTGGTTCTTGTTCATGTAAAGTCGAAATTGTTTCGTTTAAAAGCCTTGATTTTTTTGTGATATTTCACAAAGAAGGCCATGCTATATTTTATGCTGGTGGTTGTAGATTATGACACCCTTCCTACGTAACTCCTTTATAATCTTCTGAATCTGCTTTCTCGATAAATCAAACTCCTCCATAAGTTTAATCTGAGTTATCTCTGGATTTTCTTCCAATTTCTGCAATATATCCAGCTTTCTTTCGGCTCCTTTTTTGGCTCCTTTTTTGACTCCTTTTCGGCTCCCTTCTGATTACGCTCTGATTCTTCCTCTTTTAAAAATGCTTCGTGAACAAATAATCTTGAATCCGAAATTGGATAGTGTTGTCCTCCAACCTCAAAAACCCCCAGGCCATACAGGCATTGCCTTCATGGTCTGGGGGTTTTGTAGTTTTGCCGGGGCTTTATGACAGCTCCAGTTTACCTGTATATAATTGATAGTAGGTGCCGTGCTGACGGATCAGGTCTTCGTGGTCACCGCGCTCGATGATCTTGCCGTGATCCAGTACAATGATGGCATTGCTGTTGCGGATGGTGGAAAGTCTGTGGGCAATAACGAATACGGTTCTGCCCTTCATCAGATTGTCCATTCCTTTCTGTACAATGCTTTCTGTACGGGTATCGATACTTGAAGTTGCTTCATCCAGGATCAGTACCGGCGGATTGGCTACTGCTGCTCTTGCAATAGACAGAAGCTGTCTCTGTCCCTGGGACAGTTCCTCTCCGTCTCCGCTTAACATGGTATCATAGCCCTTGGGAAGCATTTTGATGAACTGGTCTGCGTGAGCCAGTCTTGCTGCCTCATATACTTCCTCATCTGTGGCATCCAGTTTTCCGTAGCGGATATTTTCCCGGATGGTTCCTGTGAACAGGTGGGTATCCTGAAGTACGATTCCCAGTGAATGTCTCAGGTCATCCTTTTTGATCTTGGTGATATTGATTCCGTCATAGCGGATCTTACCTTCCTGAATATCGTAGAAACGGTTGATCAGGTTGGTGATGGTAGTTTTTCCTGCACCTGTGGAGCCTACGAAGGCAAGCTTCTGGCCGGGCTTTGCAAAGAGACTGATATCCTGAAGGATTACTTTATCCGGGTTATAGCCGAAGGTTACATCCTCGAAGCGGACATCTCCTGTAAGTTCTGTATAGGTTACAGAGCCGTCTGCAGAATGAGGATGCTTCCATGCCCACATGCCGGTTCTTTCCTTGCATTCTGTGATATTTCCCTGGGCATCTTTTTTCGCATTAACAAGCTCTACATAACCTTCATCTTCTTCCGGCTTCTCATCGATCAGGTTGAAGATTCGTTCAGCACCTGCAAGGGCCATAACAATGGCATTGAACTGCTGTGCCACCTGCATGAAGGGCTGGGTAAAGCTCTTTGTGAACTGCAGATAGGAAGCCATGACACCCAGAGTGATGCCGCCTACTCCTGCTACAGAGAGAAATCCTCCCAGAACTGCTGTGAGCACGAACTGTAAGTTACCGATGTTTCCAATCACAGGACCCATCATGTTGGCGTATTTGTTGGCGTTGGCGGAGCTTTCAAAGAGAGCTTCGTTCAGACGGTCAAATTCCTGTTCGGATTTTGCTTCATGGTTGAAAACCTTAACAACCCTCTGACCGTTCATGCGCTCTTCCACAAATCCGGTCACATCTGCCAGAGATACCTGCTGACGGATGAAATATTTACCACTGTTTGCCCCGATCTTACCGGTCACTGCCATCATAATGAAGATAACAGCCACAGCCAGGATGGTCAGCAGTGGACTAAGCACCAGCATGGAGATAAAGGTTACGATAATGGTGAACAGTGCCATCAGTCCCTGAGGGATTGCCTGGCTGATCATCTGTCTCAGTGTGTCTGTATCATTGGTGTAGAGACTCATGATGGAGCCGTTGGTATTCTGGTCGAAGTAACGGATAGGCAGAGTCTGCATATGCTCAAACATATCGTCACGGATGCGCTTCAGCACGCCCTGTCCGATAAATACCATCATTCTGCTGTAAATAAAGGTTGCGATCACCCCTACTGCGAAAATGCAGCCCAGAACTGCCATTGCCTTGTACAGCTCTGCATAATTGGGGGCTGTCTGTCCGATCAGCGGGATAATATAATCATCCAGCAGATATTTCAGGGACAGGGATACGGAAATGCTGGCTACTGCGCTGAGAAAGATACAGATAAATACCAGTATCAGCCGCAGCTTATAGGTTTCGGTTATATATTTCAGAAGTCTTTTGGCAGTTTTGATGGTGTTCTGGTCTACTTTTTTCTTCTTATTCATCTTCTCCGCCTCCTTTGACCTGTGATTCATATACTTCTCTGTAAATTTCATTGGTTTTCAGTAATTCTTCGGAGGTTCCTACTCCTGCGATCTTACCGTCATCCAGTACAATGATCTGATCTGCGTCTTCAATAGAAGAAACTCTCTGCGCAATGATCAGCTTGGTGGTATCCGGGATTTCCTCGCGGAAAGCCTTACGGATCAGGGCATCTGTTCTGGTGTCTACCGCACTGGTGGAATCATCCAGAATCAGAATCTTTGGCTTCTTCAGCAGGGCTCTGGCAATACACAGACGCTGCTTCTGTCCACCGGATACGTTGTTTCCGCCCTGGACGATCATAGTGTTGTAGCCATCCGGAAATTCATTGATGAATCCGTCTGCCTGTGCCAGGCGGCAGACTCTCTGAACCTCCTCGTCACTGGCATGCTCATCACCCCAGCGGATGTTTTCATAAATGCTGCCTGAGAAAAGCACGTTCTTCTGGAGAACCATGGATACCTGGTCACGAAGCGCTTCCAGATTATACTCGCGCACATCAACGCCTCCTACCTTTACACTTCCTCCTGTAACATCGTAAAGTCTGGGGATCATCTGTACCAGTGTAGACTTGGCACTTCCGGTGCCGCCGATGATTCCTACGGTCTGGCCGGATTTAATATGAAGATTAATATCCTTTAGGGAAAGATTGCCACCTTCTCCTCCGTAGCTGAAGTCCACATGGTCGAAGTCTATGGAGCCGTCTGCCACATTTTTCACTGCATCAGCCTGATCCTGCATTTCCGGAACCTCATCCAGAACTCCTACGATTCGGTCTGTGGATGCCTCAGCGATCATAATCATAACAAATACGAAAGTTACCATCATCAGGGAGCCGATGATCTGCAGGGCATAGACAATCACACTGGTAAGCTCTCCTACTTCCATAGTTCCGCCTACGATAGATCTGCCGCCGATAGCTACCAGAATCAGCACGACTGTATACATGGTAAACTGCATAACCGGGGCATTCCATGCCACGATCTTCTCTGCTTTGGTGAAAAGATCATAGACATATCTGGAAATCCCATGGAATTTCTCGATCTCATAGTCCTCACGGACGAAAGCCTTTACCACGCGAGAGGCGTTTACATTCTCCTGTACGGAATTGTTCAGCACATCATACTCATCAAATACCTTAATGAAATGAGGGTGGGCTGCTTTTGCAATAAAAAGCAGGGTGCCTCCCAGGAATGGTATGGCAATGAGGAACAGGATTGATGCCGGTTTGCTGATGGTCAGTGTCATGATCCAGGACAGAATGATCATAAACGGTGCCCTGGCCAGCAGACGGATACTCATCATATATGCCTGCTGCACATTGGTAATGTCAGTGGTCATTCGTGTAACCAGTCCTGAGGTGGAAAAATGGTCGATATTTTTGAAGGAAAAATCCTGTACCTTGTAGAAAATATCATGTCTCAGGTTTTTGGCATAGCCTGCTGCTGCGTAAGCTGCCATATTTCCGGCCTGTACGCCGAAAAACAGTGCAAGCATTGCCATCACAACCAGAATGATTCCTCTCTGTATGATGTAGCTCAGATTGCCCTGGGCGATACCGATGTCAATGATCTTGGCCATCTCCAGGGGGATCAGAACTTCCATCAGAACCTCCAGGATTACCAGAAGCGGTGCCAGAATGGACTGCTTTTTGTACTCCCGGACGGAACGTAAAAGTTTTTTGTTCATCTTTGTTGATGTCCTCCTTGTATTTTATTTTTTGTAATTGCTGTCTTTTTTATTGCACATTTTCTTTCTGTTTGCACACATCTGCCACAGAACCTGTTTGCACAGCTCCACATCCTCTTTCGGGATGCCCCGAATCATTGCTGCTTCGTCCTCTTCAATGCTGTGAAGGATAGGCTGGCGCAGGGATTCTGCCTTTTCTGTGGGAAGGATCCGTTTCAGGCGGGCATCCTGCTTCGCACATTCTCTGTAAATGTATCCGTTTTTCTCCATTAGCTGCAGGATTCCTGTTACTGTAGGTTTCCTGATCTGAAATTCCTCTTCAATATCTTTCTGGTAAAGATCTCTGTGTATGCTTTCCAGAAGGATAAATTTCAGCACATGCTTCTGCATGGATGTCAGATCTTTATTCTCTATCATTTCCGCCGGATTGTGACGTCTCATGGAATGGGATAAAATACGGATCAGACGGCCTACGTGCATATTGTTCAGTTTCTGCCTGGTTTCCTGGTCTATGATGTTCACCTCCCGGATTTTGCCACATGGTTAGGATGCTATCTGTTAGTTTCCTAACTATTATAGGGAGTTGTTTTTTTATTGTCAATACATATTTTTTAACCGAATCAGGTAAGTCCCCTGCGGAGGTTGCGAATATCCGCCTGACTCCATTCTCAGTAATATTCGCCTGATATACAGAACCTTCGGCTTACGCCGGATATATCTGTACATAAATAACAGTAACTTGCAAGGCTCTTCAGAATATGTTAAGATATTTTCGTCAAATAAAGCGGTAAAGAATATTTACAAATAAAGATGTTTTCACAAAGGAGGATTCTATCATGTATATCACTTGTCTTGATGTAGAGGGCGTTCTGGTGCCTGAGATCTGGATCGCATTTGCAGAGGCCAGCGGCATCCCGGAGCTGAAGAAAACTACCCGTGATGAGCCGGATTATGATAAGCTGATGAACTGGAGACTTGGGATTCTGAAGGAGCATGGTCTTGGACTGAAAGAAATTCAGGAGGTTATCGCAAAGATCGATCCCCTTCCGGGTGCAAAGAAATTTCTGGATGAGCTTCGTTCTTTCTCTCAGGTAATCCTGATCAGCGATACTTTCACACAGTTCGCAGCGCCCCTCATGGAGAAGCTTGGAAGACCCACTCTGTTCTGCAATACACTTGAAGTTGCAGACAACGGTGAGATCACAGGCTTTAAGATGAGAGTGGAACAGTCCAAGTTAACTACTGTAAAGGCTCTGCAGTCTATTGGATTCGATACCATTGCAAGCGGCGATTCCTACAATGACCTGGGTATGATCCAGGCAAGCAAGGCCGGCTTCCTGTTCCGCAGCACAGACAAGATCAAAGCAGATTATCCGGAGATTCCGGCATACGAGGAATATGATGAGCTGCTGGCAGCAATCAGAAATGCTATGAAATAGTCTTATAAAAAAACCACCATACAGGTCAAACTGTTCCTGTATGATGGTTTTTTATTTTGCGATTCCATTACTGTTATTATTCTGTTATGCCATATTATGACAGGTAAAAAGCCTTCTTTATACTATCATAATGAAGGAATTTTCCCTCTGCTGCAAAGGCTTTGATCTCATCAACAGTGGCAAACATATATCCATCCGTCTCTTCTGTCTGCAGATGCAGGTCATTCTCGTCAATGTCCATAATGAAACGATACACATCCACAAAGTAGTTATCTCCTTCACCCGGATTCTCTCGCTTATAGGTAAACAGATATCCGCCTTCTGCATTCCGGGCATCCAGTCCTGTTTCCTCTTTTACTTCACGAAGAACTGCTTCATAAGATTCTTCACCAGCCTGGGCTGCACCTCCGGATACTTCCCACCAGCCAGGTGCCCATGCCTTGGTCATCACACGCTTGGTGATCAGAAATGTGCCATCCGGTCTGCCGATAACGCCAAGTACAGTTAAATGATACTCTCCATCCTTCAGGCACCAGTCATTTCTTTTCATTGTGCGTCCTGTTGGTTTCTTATTTTCATCATAAATATCCCAGAATTCCATTTTTGATTATCTCCCTGTAAAATTGCTGTCTAACTGTAGCTTTAGTTACTGTTCACACACCACTATTCCGCGAGGTGTTTTGGCATGAATATGCCAAAATCCCGAGACATACAAGCCAAAATTCCATTGCCGCAGGCAATCTGGAATGAATTTTGGCTGTGTTACTGTGAACGGAGTGAACAGTAACTAGCTTTATACATAATATCATCTTGCCGTTCTTATTGCAAATAGTTACTGTCCTGTTTATGGTATTCTTATCAGAAAAACAGGTTTTTCTCCACAAAATAAGTCTCTATACGTTGAAATCTTCCCCATTTTTAAGTATAATTGCACTAAAGCGGTTATTCTGTTACATCTTTCTGATCCAGACTTCAACAGCATTAAGTCCGCTTCCGGATAAATGTACCTGAAATCGCATCTATTCTAAAGGAGGAATATTATTATGGCAACATGGAAAAATCTCGACACTCTTGCTTCTTACAGCAAACTTGTCGAACTGAAAGGTCATGTAGATATCGCAAATGCCATGGCAGGCGAGAAAGGTGCTGAACGTGTAAAGAAATACAGCACACCAATGGCAGCCGGTTTAGCTTACAACTATGCTGCAAAGCAGATTGATGAGACTGTTCTTGATGCACTTGCAAAGCTGGCAGACGAAGCTGAACTTATTGAGAAATTCCAGGAGTTATACAACGGTGCAGTGATCAACACCGGTGAGAAACGTATGGTTCTTCATCACCTTGCACGTAAACAGCAGGGCGATGCTGTAGTGGTGGACGGCGTTGACAAACGTGAATTCTACGTTGCACAGCAGAAAAAAGCTGCAGACTTCGCAAACAAGGTTCATACAGGTGAAATCACCAATGAGAATGGCGAGAAATTCACATCTGTAGTTCAGATTGGTATCGGCGGAAGTGACTTAGGTCCACGCGCATTATATATTGCTCTTGAGAACTGGGCAAAAGCAAACAACACATTTAAAATGGAAGCGAAATTCATCAGCAACGTAGATCCTGATGACGCAGCTGCAGTTCTTGCTTCTGTAGATCTTGCTCATTCTCTCTTCATCGTTGTATCCAAATCCGGTACAACCCTGGAAACACTGACAAACGAAGCTTTCGTAAAGAACGCTCTGGTGAAAGCAGGATTAAACCCATCCAAGCATATGCTTGCTGTAACAAGTGAGACTTCTCCTCTGGCAAAGAGCGAAGATTACCTGACAGCCATCTTTATGGATGACTATATCGGCGGACGTTACTCTTCTGTTTCCGGTGTAGGCGGAGCAATCCTTTCCCTGGCATTTGGTCCTGAAGTATTTGCACAGATCCTTGAGGGAGCTGCTGCTGAGGACACTCTTGCTACAAATAAGAACATTCTTGAGAACCCGGATATGCTGGATGCACTGATCGGTGTTTATGAGAGAAATGTACAGGGCTATCCTGCTACAGCAGTTCTCCCATATTCTCAGGCACTGAGCCGTTTCCCTGCACACTTACAGCAGTGTGACATGGAATCCAACGGTAAATCCGTTAACCGTTTCGGTGAGCCTGTAGACTATGTAACAGGACCTGTGATCTTCGGTGAACCAGGTACCAACGGACAGCATTCCTTCTATCAGTTATTACATCAGGGAACTGACATCGTTCCTCTGCAGTTCATCGGATTTAAGAAGAGCCAGTTAGGCGTTGATGTTGATATTGAGAACAGCACAAGCCAGCAGAAGCTCTGCGCAAACGTTGCAGCTCAGATCGTAGCTTTCGCCTGCGGCAAAAAAGATGAGAACCTGAATAAAGACTTTAAGGGCGGACGTCCTTCCAGTATTATCATCGGTGAGGAGCTTACACCTGCAGCCCTTGGTGCACTTCTGGCACACTTTGAGAACAAGATCATGTTCCAGGGCTTCCTCTGGAATCTGAATAGCTTCGACCAGGAGGGTGTACAGCTTGGTAAAGTCCTTGCAAAACGTGTACTTGCACACGACACTGACGGAGCACTGAAAGTTTACAGTGATCTGCTTGATATCTGAGAAATCCTGATCAGACCATAACCAAAACAAGCCACATTCAACTTCTTTTTCTGTTGAATGTGGCTTATTTATTTTCTCAGTCAGATTTTTATTTCTGACTCCTCTTAGTAACCTTTAGCTTAAATATTTCCTAAGGGTCTCTTCAAGCTTCTCCATACTCAGGGGCTTGGTCAGATGTTCATTCATTCCACTGGCTATGGATTTCTTCTGTTCCTCCTCAAAAGCATTGGCTGTCATGGCTACGATAGGTATGGTCCGTGCATCCGGTCTGTTCAGCTTACGGATTTCCCTGGTGGCCTCCAGTCCGTCCATCACAGGCATCATAATATCCATCAGGATCATGTCATAATAATCCACCGGCGAAGTTGCCATCTTATCCAGCGCGATCTTTCCGTTTTCTGCAGGATCTACAACAATTCCATAATCCTCCAATACTGCAGAAATAATCTCCATATTCAGCTCATTGTCCTCCACAGTCAGGATCCGCCTGCCCTTCAGCTCTACAGCAGTATTTTCTGATTCCTCCTGCTTCTGCTCTTTCGGCGACTCTGTCAGGGGTAGCCTTAGTGTGAAGCTGAAGATACTTCCCCGTCCCGGTTCACTCTCCAGCATGATATTGCTGCCCATCATATGAATAAGACGGTTGCTGATCGCCAGTCCCAGCCCGGTTCCCTGACGGTAAGCACTGTCCTTTTGTCTTACCTGCTCGAAGTTCTGGAAAATCCTCTGCTGATCCTCTTTCCTTACACCGATTCCGTCATCCTTCACTGCAAAATAAATCTCTGAAGCATTGCCGTCTATGCAAGTCTCCACTGCCTCAAAGCGGATATTTCCGCCCTCAGGCGTATACTTGGAAGCATTTCCCAGCAGATTGACCAGCACCTGACAAAGACGAAGCTCATCTGCCAGGAACCAGGAATTCTTCAGGGCAATGTACTCTGTATATTCCTGCTGTTTTTCCCTGAACCTGGATTCAACCAGATCATGAATACCCATAAGCTTCTTTTTCATATTCACTTTGGACGGCTGAAGCTGCATTTTACCGCTTTCAATCTTGGACATATCCAGAATATCATTTACCAGAGACAGCAGATACTGGGAAGAGTTTCTGATCTTTTCCAGACATTCCACTCTTCGCTCCTCTGTCTGATCCTCCTTCAGGGCAATGGCTGTCATACCCATAATCCCATTCATCGGTGTACGAATCTCATGAGACATCCGGGCCAGGAAATCCGATTTTGCCTGTGCAGACAGGTCGTGCTTCTCCTGATTGATTCTGTTCTGGATAATCGTCACGATCTCACGGATTTCCTTATAATCATTATCCGATTTCAGGACTTCCTCATTTTCTCCCATGAAAAATATGGTTCCGGAATACTGTCCGTTGTCCGTCATATCTGCCCCTATTCCCTTACCCGGGTCAAGGAAGGAAGCAAACATTGGATTCTCTGTGATCTCACTGCTTACAGGCCAGATATCCCTGCCTGCATGGGCCTTTGTAAATCTTCTGAAATCTGCCTCTGTACACTGAGCCATTTTTTCAGATTTCCGATTTCCCTCTGAATACTCACCGGACTCAATGTGGTCGACCTCCGGTTTCTTCCGCCATTGATACTCCAGTGTATTTACCATATTTTCCCTGTCATAAGCAGTGATCACCAGATTATCCAGCGAATATCTGGAGTTCAACTCTTCTGCAAACAGATCCAGTGGAACACTATAATCTGCTCCTCTGTCAAAAAGGTTCAGGGTAATGGACATCAGACTCATCTGCTCCGTGTAAGCTACAGAAATAATTTTACCAAAGTCCCAGTCATCTGAGAGGACTTTGTTCTGCTTCAGCCTGTTTTCCAGCTGCTCTGCCAGTTTTTCAGTCTCAGTCACCCTGTCGGCCTGTACCATTTCACTGATTAACGCAGGTTTCAAAACATCCCTATGGATCAGCTGACTGAATTCCTGCTCCACCTGACGGATCATAATCTGAACAGTTTTCTCATCCAGCTGTGACAGCCAGCCCCCTACTGTCCCTGCGCTTACACGCACCAGAACCGGCTGGTCTTTCATGGCTTCACAGGTTTTTCTCAGAATCTTTGCCAGCTGTTTCAGAAGCAGATCTCCAACAATCAGTCCATACTGCTTATTGATCTGTCGGAAAGGATATATATGAAGAGCAAAAAGGGTTCCCTCCTGCTGGGTGCTGCGCATATCCTGGATCACCTGCAGCCCTTCTTTCATATTATAAAAGGAAGTGACCGGATCCATTTTTTTCCTGCGGATCTCCTCCAGCTCCTGTTCCTTCTGCTGATTGATATTGTGCAGATATCCTGTGATCATGGCTCTGGCATCTGTTTCATCAGAAACCACCTTTGCCGACAGGTTAAACCACTGATAATCTCCTTCTTCATTCTGTTTCAGTCTGAAATCTTCATCTATGGTATCCACAGCATACGCAAAGCAGTCTGTGATCCTTCTCAGGTCCAGAGGATGAACATAAATGCCTGTAAGGATTTCCAGCTGCTGGCTGCGGCTCCAGATGCCATCCCTTCTTTCGCTGTTCATAATTTCAATCTTACCCTCCCGGATCCGGTAGGTAAAAAAGATATCCTCAGAGCTCTCCACAGCAATCCGGTAACGTTCCTTTTCCTCTCTCAGCTGATCCTCTGTCTTTTTCTGAGCCTCTGTGGCACTCTCCAAAACATCATGAAGTTCATCTATCTCCAGAATCTTAGAGGGTGGAAAGCTCCGGATTCCCTCTGGTCCCTTTCTCACACTGTTCATAAGGGAATGAACCGGTTTCATTACACGCCCTACCACAAAGATAACCACACAAATCCC
The DNA here is from genome assembly GCF_052064095.1 of Blautia sp. HCP3S3_C4. Taxonomy (NCBI): domain Bacteria; kingdom Bacillati; phylum Bacillota; class Clostridia; order Lachnospirales; family Lachnospiraceae; genus Blautia; species Blautia sp. HCP3S3_C4. The sequence continues at coordinate 16,211 of NZ_JBQHWF010000005.1, read as the reverse complement.
AATGACAGCACAGACAAGCAGAACATTTAAAATACCTCTGTACAGCCCTTCTCCCATTCCGAATATTGACTTCTCTGTTACCAGAGCACACAGCTCCCATTCTGTATTGTCATAGGGGACATTATTGCTGTACAGACTCATGGGACTGATCAGTGCATAGATTTTCTGCTTTCCTCTGAGCACATCCTTTACCACATACAGATCTGTTTCCTTTTGCGGTAAAAGTGTAAAGGTTCCTCCCTGTCTGTGCACTGCTTCATGCAGGCTTCCCTGTCCGGTCACGCAGATATACTCTTTCTCTCCTTGTTTATAGGACAGTATATATCCTGCATTCAGATTCTCATCCAGCTCCCTCACATCCATATATTCTTCCAGCAAATTGAGAGATACCTCAACTCCCAGGATTCCATATACCTCATTTCCATAAACCAGGGGCAGAGAATAGGTTATCATCTCATGGTTGTCCATGGGATTCTCTTCCAGGATAAAAGGCTCTGACCAGTATCCCAGATTCACCATATCTGTATAAGGATGGGCGAGAGCCCCTTTATAGGGCTGGTAAAAGAACTCATCTGCTGCCCGCTTTCCCTCTCCTGCCAGGCTAAATCGAGTAGACCAGGCATAATCCAGGGAAATGGATGCCTTGCGGGCCAGATTCTTGTTTCCTCTCTCCAACAGCAAGTCTGTATTGGTAGCAGTTTTTCTCTGAGGATCAGAATCCCTTATAAAGAATCCGTTATAATCTGAGGCTTCTTCCACCGGATCCCCATTGGTCAGAACCAGAAATAATCCGGAGGCTGTATTTCTCTGCACCGCTCTGATCATATTGGGAAAAATTCGCTGCAGATAGGCCTCCTGAAGACTTTTACTCTCCCTGAATTCTGCAATATCCAGCTCCTGCTCTTCCAGGAAATTACCCAGGCTGTTTGTCAGATCCTGGCGTTCCTCCCGCACAGAGGACCACTGGTCTGCCATTGCAGTCTGAAGCATCAGCTGTCTGTTCCGGAGAATATTGGAATCTGCCTCCAGTATATTTTTCTCCATCTTTGATTTTGCCCCGCTGCACACAAGCATGGTGAACAATAAGCTTCCCTGAAGCAATACAATTCCACAAAGAGGAATCAAAAAGATTCTCAGCAAAGGCTTTTTCTGCTTTTGGATCTTTTTCATCTTAATCTCCTTTTTTATTCAACACTTGCACTTAATGCTTTGCAAAATTCCTCATACCACTGGTCAAAGGCCTGATCTGTGAGATACTCAGCAGCTGCCTCCTTCCTGGAAATACCGGAAGCCACTTTTTCATCGATGGCTGTTTTATCTGCTGTGGCTTTATCAGACAGATTATACTCCAGGATCTGACGGGCATCATAGCTTTTTTCAAAACATGCCGAAGTATAAAATTGTGTCTTGTCAAAGGTGTCCATCGTATCCTTCAGACAATCATAAGCCTTCTGGCTGATGTCAATGGAATTCTCTTTGACCACCCGATCCAGGGCCTTGATGGTATTTGCATCCTTCCGCACAGGCAGATAAGCCGATTCACACACAAATCTCAGATTCTGCTCCTTCTGAGTAAACCATTTCAGGAATACACTGGATGCATATTCATGTTTCTCGTCAGATTTGGACATAGCCATACCTGCGCCCTGCTGTACCTTGTAGTCTTTGCCACCCTTAAGGAGCGGTGCATTCCGGACAATATAATCAATCGTATAGCTTTCCTCATCATCCTCTACCTTATCCGGGAAGTACATGGCAGATGCCGTAGAACCTGTGTAAGCCAGGATATCTCCTGTCTTCACATCATCGGAGCGGAATTTACCAAAGGCTGCGAAATATCCCATAACATAGGGTACATAATAATCGTCCCACAGCCGGCGGATGCTCTCCTTGTCTGTATCCACAGTAACCTTGCCGTCCTTCACCTGGAACAAATCTTTTCCCAACTGCTTCATCCCAATGATAAAATAATTTGCCATGGCATCTCTGCCATAGAAAGCCTTGCCGTCATCAGCCACATCCGGCGTCATAGCATCTGTCCAGTCATAATATTTCTCAGCTACCTCTCTTACTCCCTCCAGGGTAGAAAGCTGATCCAGAGTAACCCCTGTAGCACTGGCAAAGGGTTCCCAGTCTGTCTTGTTGATCATCATGATCTCTGTTGATTTTGCTACAGGAAAGAGATACAGGGCTTTGTTCCCCTCAAAATATCCCTCCTGGATATAGGAATCCACATATTCTGACAGCTCCTCCTCCGTAAAATACTGAGACAGATCTGCCAGACCGATTTTTTTCTCAATGGTATAAGCCACATCTGCATAGGAGGAAAAGATGTCGGGCATCTCATCCGCACCTACCAGTCCATCTGCTGCATCTGTGATGGCTTTCTCCAGATCAGCCACAGATCCCTGGCTGTAGCTTTTTACAGAAATTCCTTCATCCTTGCCTATCGTATTATTAAACTCATCTACCAGGTTATCAAAGGCTGTCTGCTGCAGGCCATTGTAATAATGCCATACAGTCAGGGAAACAGGATTCTCAGGATCCAGCTTTACTGTTTTTGCAGAATTCTTTTCTGTATGATTGCTGTCAGTAATTCCACAGCCCGTCAGCGCAGAAGCTGCTATGGCTGCGACCAGCATACTGACCAGAAGTTTCTTTTTCATCTTGTATGTTCTCCTATTATATTTTCCTGTTGTTATTTTATCCTTTTCTGTCATTGGTGTAAATACCAAGACATAAAAATGCCCCGTGGCCGAAGCAACGGAGCATTTCTCATTTTACATGCTTATAATTCCCAGTACATTGGCAATAGAGCTAAGCAGGATAATGATCAGACAGGCAGGAGCAAAGTATTTCAGGAATACTTTGTACAGCTTCTTTCTGCGGAAGGGAGAGGACTGCTCAATCTCCTTTGTGATTCTGTCAATTCCAACTACCTTCAATACCAGAATACAGGTTGCAAGTGCTGCCAGAGGCATCATAACAGAGTTTGTGGTAAAATCAAAGAAGTCCAGGAAATTCATTCCAAAGATACGGATGAAATCCAGAAGTCCATATCCCATAGAAGAAGCAGTTCCAAGAACGATCATAACCACTGCCATCAATGCGCAGCTTCCTTTACGTCCCCAGTGAAGCTCATCCATGATTGTGGAAACACTGGTCTCCATCAGAGAAACTGCACTGGTCAGTGCCGCAAGCAGTACCAGTACAAAGAATACAATTCCTGTCACAGTACCCAGACCCATACTTGCAAATACCTTGGGCAGGGTAATAAACATCAGGGACGGTCCTGCCTGAAGAGTCTCAGGGTTCCCGCCTGAAAAAGCGAACACTGCCGGAATAATCATCAGGCCGGCAAGCATGGCAATACCTGTATCAAAAATCTCAACCTGTGTAGTAGATCTCTCAATATCCATATCCTTTGGAACATAGGAACCATAGGTATATAAGATTCCCATTGCAATGGACAGGGAATAGAACATCTGTCCCATAGCTGCCACTACCGTCATCCAGGAGAAGTTTTTCACATTGGGGATAAGGAAATATTTCACACCCTCCAGTGCACCCGGACGTGTGACAGAATAAATGGTAACTACAACTGCCAGGATTACCAGAACCGGCATCATGATCCTTGACATTCTCTCTATTCCATTTTGTACACCGCCCAGAATAATGGCAAAGACAAACACAGCAAAAACAATAAACCACAGCTCTGCCTGCCAGGAATCTGCAATAAAGCTTCCAAAGTATCCGTCCTCAGATACTTTCTGTACATTTCCTTTGAAATATTCCACCAGATATTTAACTACCCAGCCTCCGATGGTACTGTAATAGGGAACGATCAGCATGGGGATCACTGCATTCAGCCATCCGCTCACCTTAAAGACTTTCTTTTTCCCAAAATGTGCAAAAGCACCTACCGGACTCTTTCTGGTCATTCGTCCCAGAGCTGTCTCTGACATGATCAGCACATAACCAAAGGATGCTGTCAGAAGAATATAGATCAGCAGGAAGATCCCACCGCCATATTTCGCTGCAAGGTAGGGAAATCTCCAGATATTCCCCAGTCCTACTGCTGAACCGGCAACTGCCAGTACATAACCGATCCTGCCGGAAAAGCTCCCCCTTTGATGGCTATGCGTAGAATTTTTTTCGTTTTTCATCTTACACCTCGTTAGAAAGGCCTCCCTCCGGATTTCTCCCGGGGAGGTCTGAATTTTTTCTACTCATATAGTATCAAAAGGGAGCAGGAATGTCAAAGACTATTACCTATATATCCCTCTGTTGACAATACCCATACAAAAGGATTACACTTTCATCAATGAAAACGTAAAGGAGTATCACGAAATGGAATTACAAAAGGGAAGACCTGAAAATACAGATGGCCGTCTGGACAAAGAAATCCGCGTCTATGATTTTTTAGATAAGCTTGGCATTCAATATCAGCGTATTGACCATGAAGCTGCTATGACTATGGAAGCCTGTGAAGAGATTGATCGTGCCCTTGGTGACAACACCACGATCTGCAAAAATCTGTTTCTGTGCAATCGCCAGGAGACGGATTTCTATCTTCTTCTGATGCCCGGTGATAAACCATTTAAGACCAAGGATCTCTCTGCACAGATCCACTCTGCCAGATTATCTTTTGCCAAACCGGAATATATGGAGAAATATCTTGATATCACCCCCGGATCCGTCAGTGTCCTGGGACTGATGAATGATTCCGAGAAAAAGGTGCAGCTTCTTATTGATGAAGATGTCATGAAGGAACCTTACTTCGGCTGTCACCCCTGCATTAACACTTCAAGTCTCAAATTTACAACCGAAGATCTGATGCAGAAAATCATCCCTGCACTGGAACATGAACCTGTCACAGTAACTCTGCCGGTTCCGGAATAAGGGAAGCAGATAACCAAAGACACAAGAAAGCCCTCAGCCATGGATTTTATCATAGGCGGTATGAAAGATGACTTGATTCGGTTAAAATATATATATTTTTTCCATCAAAATGTTATTGACGTAAGAACAACCACATGGTATTTTATTTTTGGAAAAAATGAAAATTATTTTAAAGGCAAATCTGTTGAAAGGCAGGGACGCAAAGCCAGAAGGGACTAAAGTCAGAAAGTTTGACCATGTCAGCCGGTTGCCACTGTTTCCATATCATCATAATATATGGAAAAGATGTTTGAACAGAAGAGATTCCGATACCTTTTATACTATATAGATGTGTGATTTTAAAGAAATATAGTAGGGACACTGGCAGATTTTGGCAGGTGTCCTTTTTGTATGCAAAAATGGGTAGCAAAACTATCAGGGACAAGTTTTCTGTATACAGATAAAAGAAGGCATAAGACGGAGAGAGGATTTTTATAAAATGAAAAATTATGAAGACAAAATATATTCTTTAGGTGAGACTGTAACGGGGCAGACACAGGCCATGTCACAGGCCGTACAGAAAACACTGGAAAATAATGGCGGGGTAGGTATAATGACAGGATCTTATGACCAAAACCTGTCTATTTTGTCTGTGACGAAAACAGTGAGATTGTGAATGCAAACTGGAGTCATGAATTCCGAAAAATGCTTGGCTATCATGACACTCTGGACTTTCCGAATAAACTGGAATCCTGGTCAGATCTTCTGCATCCACAGGATAAAGAAAGAGTAATGGTGCAGCTTCAGGCGGCAATTAAGGATAAGACGAACCAGATAAAATACCAAGTAGAGTATCGTATGAGAATGAAGGATAATCAATACCAGTGGTTTCGGGCATCGGCAGAAGTGGAAACGGCAGAAAATAGAAAAATTGCAGTTGAAAAAGTAGAAGCTTCTCCGAAAGACTTGTATGATCTTGTTTTTATGGATATCCAAATGCCTGTCATGAATGGTTATGAGGCAACCGCAGCAATCAGGAGCCTTCCGGGTGAACAGGGAAAACTGCCGATTGTTGCCATGACTGCCAATGCTTTTGCAGAAGATGTACAACTGGCCAAAAATACAGGCATGAATGGACATATCGCAAAACCGCTGGATATGAATAAGCTGAATGATGTTCTGGAAAGCTGGCTGTAACTGATTTTCATGTGATCACAAAGTATATTACTAGGAACAGAGTGAACAGATATCCTGTTTATTTTTGTCCAATGCCTTTTTAAACAGTTTCTTTAATTCGCACAATTCAGGAATATCAGCAATGCTATCAATAAACGCCTTTAATGAACAGGGCGGAACAAGTGTAACACCACAATATGCAAGCCCTTTGCCTTTAACAGAAAGTGTATGCCAATAAAAGTCAATGGATGAAAGTCTTTCAACAACACCTTCTAAATCTTTATCATCAACAGAAATGCATTCGTATTTCCACGGTTCATATTCGTCATATCGCTCGCTCTGCCGAGGAGTATTCATCATAATTCCAAACTCATGTTTTGCCATATACCATCACCTCCGCAACTCCCGATTTTGCGATTACATAATCTGGGAGTTGTCTGTTATTAAATACCTGCGGCAAATTCTTCTATTAAACTGTTTATCAATTCCGGTTTATCTGTATTAGAATTATGTCCAGCTCCTTCAATCCACTCCAAAGGAATTTTGCTCTTTTGGTGCCATGCTTTGTTATACCTTATACATGAACCGGCATGGTCTTGAGTTCCACATATTAACAGAGATGGGCACTTCAGTTCATATGGCAGATTCTTTTCCATTGCCTCTGCCAAAATACGAAAACCATGCCCAGCAATTTGCGCATAACGCTTTTGGTCACCATCATAGACCAGCATCATTTCACGCATTAGATTTCTGCCATAATCAGACGTGGCAACTCCTTCCGTCCCCAATTTCAAAAGCAATTTCCACGGATAATGAGCATATACTGGTTCCATTCGCTTCAGAAGCCAGAGTTCAACCGCAGTCACATAGTTTCGTTGCAACGGTGCAGAGTCAATGGAGACAAAACCTGTTAATCGGTTTGGATAGAGCTGTGCATAAGCCTGCCCAACATATCCGCCCATAGACTGCCCAACAATGACCGGTTTGGCAATTTTATCTTGATTTAAAATATCGTTCATCCATTTTGCCTTATCGAACAAATCGAAATCAAACCGAAACGGCCATGAAGCGGCGTGTGCCGGTGCATCCCATACCACAACATTATACTTCTCCTTGAAATGTTGAATCTGCTTATCAAACAATCTATGATCGGCAGTCAATCCGGGCAGAAAAACAAGGGTAATTTCATCCGGGTGTGAAACGTTTGTCCAATAGTGGATTGTTCCGCAAGGAGTCTGATATGTTTTTTCTTCCATTAATTTTCTCTCCAAAACTTACGATTTGTTAAACTCAACACACCTATTATACCTTATATCGGCAGATTCGCATATCCATTTTATGTCATATTTCTGCAATATAAAAGGTCAAACCCGTCAAGCCCGATGGTTACTGACGAATCTGACCTTTTATAATCAAATTTCTGAATTTTTTCTTCTATTATAATATGTGTCAAATCAGGATTTAATTTATCTCGTCTTTATCTTAAATCCGTTCTTAAAGATGAATAGTATATCATCCTTTGACTTTACCACCACTTCCTGAACAAGGCTGCTCCAAAGTCCCTCATCGAATTCTTCTACCAAAGTGCCCTGCTTTTCCAATGCCCCGATGAATCCCTTGAACAATTCCCTCTGAGCATTTTTACCTTCAATCTGTTCTGAAATCTTGTCATATTCTGATTTGATAGTATTGTACCTTTCGGTAATATCAGCATATCTTCTCTCATATTCATTCTGGTCAAGTGCCATCCGGCTGTTCTCTGCTATGGCTGTCTGCATCTGCTCTGCAATGATTATACATTACTCCGCACACCCACTTTGCATTTTTTTAGCAAACTCACTTGTAAAAACTTCCCTTTCCGGCCCTTCCGGGATACTGCACTATTTTTACTTTTTTCTTTCTGCCTTTTTCTCCCGGCGATGCATACAACACCAGGTTCTTTTCAGGCATACTTTTGATAAGATTCTTTTGTAACTTTTCTCTCAGAGCGGCTGGAAACAGCTTATTTACTGCATTTTCTCCGGGTGTGGATTTCTTTAAGGTTTCTTTTTTCTCTATGTTTTTATGTCTTTTTTTGATGTTTTCTCGGGTGCTCCGTATGGCTCGGATTTTCTGATTCTTACAAAGGAGATTATCAAAAAAGTGCCAAAGAGGAGTGCCAAAAAATAAATCCGTTATTCAAACTCCATGGCATCAGAAAAGCTGCTGTATCTCTTAGTATTAGGATCCTTGCTGATTCTTTTCGCTTCTTCCATAGCCTCAATAACCTCTGGCTTATATTGTGGAACCACTACATCAAATGGAAGACCACCTCTCATAACACACTGTCTAAGGAATATATTCATTGCGCTGGACATATCCATTCCTAACTGTGAAAAAAGCTCTGTAGCCTGCTTTTTTAAATTTTCATCAATTCTTACCTGTGTAGGTATTGTAGCCATATGAACACCTCCCATATAACATATTTGCCTATAGTATATACTCATTTCTTAATTCATATTATATGAAGAAAAACATTTCTTGTCAACGTTTAGGTTTACATTGTGTTTTAAATGTATCACTTTATCGTAACCACCAATTTGATACCATTCACGTGCGCTCCACCTACACTCCAACGCTTGCCCCCCTTTTGCACCCTTAAATACGAATAAATCCCCTCCTCTATCTGAGCTTTACTTTAGACATCATCCAAGATAATTCCCATGTCAGCTATTTCTGATATGAAATTGATGGGAAATTGCAGAATTTACAGATATCTTTCCAATATCTTTAATCCTTCCCCTGCATCTGTTCCTAGTATTTCCTGCATTTTTTTGAAATCATGAACTTCATGCAGCTTATCATGAACATAGAAGAATTTTTCTTTTCCATATTTGTGAATAAACATTGCCTGAGCCTTGCAGGCACTTGCCCCGTCATTGTCTGGTTGATAGAATCCCTTCGTACACTCTTTTAAATCCTCACACTCATAGCAACCATCAAGCCCTTCTTTTCACAACAATCTATATTTGGACATTTACCCTTATCATAAAGCGTTCTATCGCAGACGGTCAAAATATTCAAGGTTATCTCGCTTTCGCTTGTCTATCATCACCGGTCACGCTCAAGCAGCCGTGACTTTGCCTCCGAATTGCTGTTCCAGACCGCACCCACCGTGGGGTAGCCGCCCCTGTCCGGGCAGTCTCCGCAGGTGGCAAGGCCCTTTTTCAAAACGCACTGCCGGATGGGGCACAGTTTGTCGCAAAACGGTGTCTTGACTCCCTCCGTGCGGCAGCCCAGGCAGTTGATCATATCAGGGGTGATGGGAACCCCGTTCAGCCCGCTCCAGAGCTTTGCGGTCTTTTCCCGGAGTTCGTTGTCATTGTTCAGCGTAGCGACGCGGGCATCGCAGGTTTCGCAGTCCAGTCCGCAGCAGGCAATCAAATTTTTCATGGTATTTTTCTCACTTTGCTTGCTTAATTCTTGTCGGTGTTCCTTCTGAAACATAAAGCATACTGTCATAAGCCATTTCCGGATTTTCAAATACCCTGTATGACATTGGGATCGTCCTTATGATGAGGTTGTACCCCTCTCCAAGGGATCCATTATAAATATAATCCGCGGTATATTGCTTCAGGGAAGAATCCTCCGGTATTTTCGAGAAATCCAACCAGCAGATATTAAACCCTGCTCTCTTAGCCGCTTTTGCAAGAGGGTCATAGGAATAGAAGGTCTGATTGGTTCGGATTCCGTTTCTGCCGCGGGGCAAATTACAGGTCGTCTTGTAGAAATCCGTCCCGATCACATAGTAATCGTCCTCCAGTTCCTCATACAAAAGGCCGCCCATGTTCCCGTAGCCTGCAACCTTTTCAATATGCCCATTATGACCGGAAACAAAAATACATTCTCTCCCGAGCTTTTCCTCCTGCTCCAGGATACACAGCGTATTCTCTTTCATAAATGAATCCCTCAGCGAGATATACTCCGCGCTGGCGCCTTCGCCGGAATTCAACTAACAATTTTGAATCAGTATTTCAGCCAGATGTACGCCAAGGTCGCTTTCCTCTTTTGCCGCTAAAAGCGCTTTGATCTGCTCGAAATGCGCTTGTCTCTGTGGGTAATCGTACTCCGGATTCCAGTCTTCACCGGTCACCAGAGGTTCGATCTTGGCAGCGGATACCCCCAGTTTTTCGCATTCTTCCAGAAGAAGCTGATAGGTGTACAGGCCTCTTTGCATATCAAACCCGTAGAAGCGAAGATCCTCCCCTTTCGGAGCTTTCTCATTGTATTCCCGCATATAGGAAATGAGCGCAGCCATTTCATCTGTACGGTAAATCGCAAATCCGATGTTTGCCGCCGCTTCCTCGGCAGTGCCGGTGCCGCCGTGAATATATCGGTTTACCATCTCACATCCGCCGAAATCGCCTTCCAGTGCGAATGCTTTTACGCCTTCGTTTTCTACCAGCAGTTGAAACACATCCAGCTTTAACTGCTGGAATTCGCTGTTGCCATGAGATGCCTCTCCCAGTGCGACTACCCTTACCCCTTCCGGAATTGTCAGGCTTTGGACAGGTTCTGCGTATTTTGCAAATTCTTCCGGGTCCACACTTTCACCGGTTCCAAATCCGCCGAAATATGTAAATACCTCAGCCAAAAGAAGCACCGTGATAAAAATGCACAGGAAAACGGTACGGAACACCCGGCCCTTCTTTTTCTTTCTATTTTTGACTACGACAGCAGCGGTCACCAGGCTCATCCCCATGGCCTCATAGCCGTTTTCCTTTTCCTGCTTCTTTTTCTTTTCTGCCCGTCCGGCGAAGAACACCGCCAAAGCGATCCCGGCACCACCAGCGGCACCGCCGCCATCATAAAGTCACGCATAAATTTTCACTCCTTTTTCTTTTAAGACACCACTGCGCAAAGACCGCCTGACGGCTTTGTGAGGTGTTGCCTTTACTCTACAACAAAATCTGTCCAATCAATATGGTTATACACCATCACATCATTTGACTTTTTCATTCCGATTTTTTCATAAAACGGAATTGCATTCTCGTTTACACAGGTGTACATGATGATGTTCTCTTTCCCACCTGCTAATTCGAGTAATCTGCCGACCAATGCTTTTCCAATTCCTTTTCCCGTGTATTCGCGAGCCACTCCCAAATCTGTTATAAAAAGCCAATACGCAAAATCTGTTATTCCAAAGCATACCCCGATTATCTCATGAGTCTCATTTCTTGCAACAAGGCTAATAGAAGCCTTATTCACTAATGTACCTATACGTTCTTCAAATCTTTCTTCTGGATATTGGGAACCTAAGTCCGTATGTTTCAAGAAATCAATATATTCATCGGCTGCCAGCCTTTCTTCTCTAATTACATATTCATTACGCTGCCTCATATTTCCCCTCCGTCAGATTTCATTGCCTTCTATAAGCTCATTATCAAGGCATTTCGAGTTAAGAAGTATCTTTCCTCCATATTCTTGGCCAAACCGTGCCGTTACTGTAAAGGATAAAAAACAATAGAAACTCGTTTTTTCTGAATTCGCCGTTTGCGATCAGAACATCCTGCACAACGCCGCTCAGTTTGATCTGAAAGTCTGTTTCGCTATATCCGTTCCGCCCGTAAAACGCTTTGCGTCTTTTCCTTATTTCAGTGTCCGGGGAGGTATCCTCACACGGTTCAATGGAAACGATGAGCTTTTTCTCCGGGTATCTGTTCCTGATTTCCTTCAAGATTGCGCTGCCGTACCCCTCCCTACGAAGGCTCTCGTCCACCGCCAGAAACATGAGAAACAAAAGTTTGCGGTTGACAGCGAAATACGCAAAACCGCATCGATCAACACCTACTTTCTCTAAACTCCATCTTGTAACTCCTGTCTTTCTCCTTTATCGCCGCCCAAGATAGCGCAGTGTATGCCGCTTGTATTCCCGGTACGCCGCGCCGAATGTTTCCTCCAGATACCGTTCCTCCTGCAAAATCTGTAAATGCAGCATCACAATGGCAAACACCGTAAGCGGCACGGTCAGCAAGTTACAGTACATCAGCATCACACCGATATACATGAGGTCAAAGCCGAGAAAGGCCGGATTGCGGCTGAACCGATAGATGCCGGATGTGACCAGCTCTGTGCGATCTCGATCCGGGATGCCCGCCCTCCAGCTATCCTTCATACTGAGAACGGAAAGGAGAAAAATCAAATCACCGAGCATCCCGGTAACAAAGCCGGTAAAGCGCGCCTTTGCCGCAAGGCAGCTCCAGCCGAACGCTATGGACACAAGCTGCGCGATCACAACGGCCAGCGTAGCAATGCTCATCAGCATCTCCACCGTGTGAATGGACGTTTCTTTTCGCTTTCCAATTTGCCGCGTCCGGATGCCGCGGCGCTTCTGCGCCAGCATCTTGGCAAAATATATGCCGTAAAACACTGCCAGCACAAAAAGGGCAGGCAGGGCATAAGAGAGAATTTCTTCCATCGGATATTCCATAATGCAACTCCTCTAATGAATTTTGTTTTAGCCATTACTTTTTTCTATTCTTCCTTGTGGAGGCCACCCGTATAAACGGCACAAGCAGCAGAACACATACGAGAACAGAACCGCCGAACTGCCCATACGACATCCACACATTTGATTCCGGCGGACAGGGATAGATCACCGCCACAGCCACCCGGAAAAGCCAAAGCGCCAGCAAGAAGCCGTAAAGACAGAACGCCTCCGAGTTCCCCGCGAACACCTTTTTGCCCCACAGAATGACGGTAAGGCTCAGCCCCGACAGTAAAAATGAAAAGCATAGGTTGACATAATTGATGGGAACCACCAGCGTTTCATACGGTATATACGAAGCCCAGCCAAACATCCATGGTACGGTAAAATGCCACAGTCCCACAAGCAGGCTGATCGCTGCGCCCACATAGTACATGATTTGATATTTTTTCATCGGATTTCACCTGCCTTTCAAAGCCGGTTCCCTTTTGCGAGCAGTTATTCGGAACAGATAGAGGAAATAGACCAGCAAGACGATAAACTGTACTGCGCCCAGAAATATCTCAAACTGCGCGGAAGCCTCCCCGCTGATGAAGGAACAGAAGTCATGCAAAGCGTGGGGCAGTACGCAGGGGAGAAGACTGCCGCTTTCAGCGAAAATCAGGGCAAATACCATCCCGTAGACCAGGGCGAAGCAGATTTGGACAACTGTTTCCCCCAATTCCGCGCCTCCAGCTATGTTCAGGAGATGGCTGAATCCGAATAGAACGGATGAGATTATCATTGCCTTTCCCACGCCGCGCTCCAACCACAGGCCGCAGATAATGCCTCGGAAAAAGATTTCCTCCGCCATCCCGATTCCAAGCGTCAAAAACAAGTTTGCTAAAATCAATGCCGCACCACCGTTAAAGTTTATTCCCGCCGTAAAAGGGGAAAGGGCAATGAGCAAAAGCGGCGAAAAATAGAGCATTCTCTTTGCCGCCCCTTTTTCCGCACTGCGAAATCCCAGCTTTGAGATTCCTTTGTATCGGATGATGGAATTCGCCAATGTGATAATTACAAGCCCCCAGATCACAGCACCCCTGATCAGCGCGGAGGGAATGCCCTCTATTCCCGTGATCACCACGATTGCTCCCTGCGCGAAAAAGAACAGCAACAGCAAAAGCGTTGCCATAGCGGTTTTCAGTATGATTCTGTCTTTCCGTTTCATTTCGAGCCTCCTGTCCCGGTCACAGACATATGTCTTACCAAGCGATCGGATCTCTTTCGTCCTATCTTTCCTGATATACAATTCTTCTTGGTTCTTTTCCATAAGGATGAGCCATGCAGGTTCCGCCAAAATAGCTGTAGGGCTCATCCTTATCCTTGATTCCCACGCAGACTTCCCAGACTGCCTTTCTATGTACTTCGCAAAAAGAAGCATTCACAAGCTCCAGGTTATGTCCTGTCAGAAGATAGTCAAATTCTCCCCGCATTTTCTGTATTTTGTCCAGAGATGCCAGAAACTGTTCCATGGGAAGACACTCCGGCAGCTGCATCCATGTCTGTTCCAGAATGCTGTCCCCCGAAAATAAAATTCTGTCTTTCCTGTCCAAAAGCACAATCCCGCCCGGTGTGTGTCCCGGCAGTTCATACACTTCCAGAAAAAGACCTCCCAGATCAAATACATCGCCTTCCGTTACCGTCAGAAACTCAGCCGGCTGCCGGTTCATTTGCCTGATTGCTGCCACAAAAGCAGGATCTTGATAAAACCTTTCGGCCACCGGAATATCAGCAGGATGTATATATACCTTCTCAAAGTATACATTTCCATAGATATGATCAGGATGACCGTGGGTATTGACAACTGTAAGAGGAAAATCCGTGATCTCTTCGGCCACCTTCCGCACATTCCCATATCCTGTCATAGTGTCGATAATCAGTCCTCTCTCACTTCCCGTCACCAGATATCCTGTGGACTCATCATTGTCATTTAACAGCCAGATATGATTGTTGATCTGTTTTACTTTAATTCTTTTCATCATACTGCTCTCCCTTTTTCAATTCCGGTTTGTTACTTTCGTTTCGCTTCTTTCAAAAGGGGCTTTGAAAAATTCTCCTGTCCAAGTCCCGGCCATGTGCCAAAAGAAGTTTCTGTCAATGTGATCTGTTTTCCACAAAATCGGAAACTGCCTTTTTGATTTCTTCTCCGTGCCCTGTCAGCAAATGCCCGCCGCTTTCAAAGGAAATGAACGTGCAGTTCGGGAATCTTGATACCGCTCTCTCCGTATCGGCGTAGCTTGCCAGCTTATCGTCCTTTGCGTGGAAAATCAGCGTGGGAACCTGAAAATCCTCAATCGGATAATCCCCAAAGTTCCTTGCCATATCGGGGTTGGTAACGGAAGCATCCAGTATCACGCCGTCCTTTCTGTCGTTTACGGGCAGCATACTGTAAATGGTAGACGGCTCCATCCCCATGATTGGCTCAAACATAGGGCTTAACAGGAACATGGCGTAATCATTGCACAGGAACGGAGGCGGCCCGGCATATTCGGCATATTCTTTCGGCTTCTCCACAGGCGGCATGGCGGAGCAGTATAAAATCAGGCCTTTCGTGCGTTGGGGATAATCAAGGGCAAATCGGATCGCAACGCTGCCGCCTGCCGATGTGGCCAGCAGGTGCACCTTGTCAATGCCCAGCTTGTCCAACAGCTCCACATAGGCCACCGCCTGCCTGGCGGGCGTTCCGTCGCCGAAAACGTCGCTTCCCAGGTATCCGAACCGTGAGGGAGCGATGATCCGATAGTCGGAGCAAAAGTCCTTACAGGTGTCATAAGCCTGGTCATAGCCGCCGAAAATGCCGTGGACGGATAAAATCACCTCGCCCTCACCCGAATCGACATAAGTTATATCGCCGTAGCTTAATGCCGCCGTCTGAGCATTGTAAGCGGCAAGACGGTTTTTGCTTTCCCTCACCGCCGCGCCGCATCGTATCCCCTGGACAATGAAATACATTGCCAGAGCAAGGAATACTCCCCCCACTATGTAACTCCACATTCGCTTACACCTTCTCTTTTCAGTCACTGATTTCGTAAAATCAAGCCTCCAGACACTTCGCCCGCTGAGCCAGCTGTTCGATCAGCCGGTTTACAATCTCCGGCTGGTCGGTGTTGGAGTTGTGCCCAGCATCTTTGAGCCATTCCAGGGGAATTCCGGTGTCCTCATGCCACGCCTTGTTGTATCTAACGCAAGACCCCGCTTTGTCCATCAAATCGAAGGCAAAGGCAAAGGGCCAGGAGGCGGCGTGGCCGGGGGCGTCCCACACAATGACGTTGTATTTCCCCTCAAAATACACGATTTGTTTGTCAAACAACCGGTGATCCGCTGTCAGACCGGGCAGGAACACCAACGTTATTACGTCCGGTGAAATCAGATGCACCCAATAATGGATTTTGCCCAATGGTGTCGTATATGTTCTCTCGTTCATACTTCCTCACTCTCCCTTTTTGCACCAATCCTTTTCTCCCAAACGATCATTTTCATATACTCCTTCCTTGCCCATCGGGGCGCGTTTATCATTTTAGTATCTGCTTATATCGTAAGTCATTGTCGTGTAAATTGTTAAGGAAACAATCGGAGTTGGTGTAAACGAAAAAGCAGTCTTGCGGTTTTATAAAACTGCCCTTTCGTTTACATCAATTTCGATTTT